>NZ_JBHWUR010000068.1:0-40714 GCF_042737755.1 Streptomyces sp. NPDC059994 | reverse complement strand
ACCGGCCCGCAGAAGAACGCGGGGCCTGGGGGGCGAAGCCCCCGTGGCGGAGTGCAGGGGCCGCAGGCCCCGCCCGGGGTCCGGGGGCGCAGCCCGGGGTCCAGGGGCTCAGCCCGAGGTCCGGGGGCGCAGGCCCGCCCGGGGTCCGGGGGCTCAGCCCGGGGTCCAGGGGCTCAGGCCCCGCCCGGGGTCCGGGGGCTCAGCCCGGGGTCCAGGGGCTCAGGCCCCGCCCGGGGCCCGGGGGCGCAGACCCCGGCAAACCGCCTCCACCCCCGCCCACCCCCGGAGGGCCCGCGGGGTGGGGCCTCAAACCCTCAGCCACGTGCGGCGGTCCCTCGCCGTCCAGTACAGCCCCTCCACGTCCGCCGGTTTCAGAACCCCACCCAGCCGCGCCAGATCAGGAAGTTCCGCGTCGCGGAGGACCCGTACGTCCCGCACCGGGTCGGCAAGCTCGACCCGGTCGGAGTCCGCCACCACCAACACCCCCCGCACGCCCGCCGCCAGCGCCAGCGACGCCCGCTCCGCGTCCCGCCGGACCCACCGCAGTACCGGCGCAGGCGCGGCCCGGCCGACCCCGACCTGGGGGTCGGCGATCCGCACCCGGTGCCGGTGCGCCGCGAGCGTACGGACCGTGAGCACCCCGGCCGGGCCGATCGCCAGGTGGTCGAGGAGGCCGTCGCCCGGCAGCGGCACCGAGTGCAGGACCCGCCACCCCGCCCCCTCCAGCGCGTCGAGGCCCGCCCCGACCCGCTCCTGCGCCGCGAGCAGGACACGGCGCGGGTCCTCGCGGAAGCGGCGCGCCGGGCCCGCGTGTTCCAGTTCGCCGAGGAGCGCCTCGCCGGGGCGGTTCGGCGCCAGGTCGTCGTCGGGGTGGAGGGAGAGCCGGGCCAGGTCGGCGGAGGTCGGTACGGGCGGCGGGCCGACCGTCACCTCGCCCACCACGAAGGGGGCGAGCGCGGCCAGGACGGCGTCGCGGCACTCCTCCAGGAGCAGGCTGACCCGCCCGCTGTCCCTGTCGTACCAGGCGGCGCTCCTGCCGTCCGGGAGGCTGACGTACAGCCGTGCCCGTCCGTGCCGGTGCACCGGTGTCACCCGCAGTCCCGACATCCCGCATCACCCCCACGCCCATGGGAACAGCACCGGCCGCGCAGGGCAATATCGCGGCTCGTATAGTGCGAGCCGCTACTGCGTGCATACGCGCCGCTTTACCTCGGGAGGGGAAGTCCAATGCTCATTTGGGGCACCAAGGGATATCTGTACCAGCTCGCCATGATGACGCTGGTCTGCGGGAACTGCGGCAATCCGGCCGCTCATGGCCTGCGCAAGTACGTCACGAAGTTCACGCTGTTCTTCATCCCGCTCTTCCCGGTCTCCACCAAGTACCGCACGCAGTGCACCTTCTGCGGCATGGAGCAGCAGATCACCAAGGAAGCGGCCGAGCAGCTGCTCGCGACGGCCGCCGGGCCGCAGCCGGGCCACCAGCCGCAGCCGCAGCCGGGGCAGATGCAGGGACAGGCTCCCGGGCAGAACCCCTACCAGCAGTAACGACGCCGTCGCCGCGGCCATGGAGAGCTGTTACAAGGCCGGGAAAGCTCCGCGACACCGCCCGCCTACCGTGGTGGCCATGACTGCGTCCACACCCTCCCGCCTCCGCCCTCGCCGCACGGCCCGGCTCGCGGCCGCCGCCGCGCTCGCCCTCGCCGTGGGCGGCGGGCTGGCAGCCTGCGGCTCGGGTTCGTCCGGGGCCAAGGCTCCGGACGTCACCGTCCAGAACGCCACCACCACACAGGCCCGCCAGCAGGTGGGCCCGCTGAAGGCGGCCGAGCCGACCCGGGTGGTCATCCCGTCCGCGGGCGTCGACGCGAGCCCGGTGCTGCGTCTGGGCGTGGACGAGAAGCAGGAGCTGGAGGTACCCCCGGTCGACAAGGCGGAGCTGGCGGGCTGGTACACCGGCAGCGTCACGCCCGGCGAGAAGGGCGCGTCCGTGATCGTCGCGCACTACGACACCGCCAAGGGCCCGGCCCTGCTGCGCGATGTGAAGAAGATGCGCGTGGGGGATGTCATCGAGGTCGCGAGGGCGGACGGCTCCACCGCCGTCTTCCGGATCCGCGAGACTCAGCAAGTGGACAAAGCAGACTTCCCTACGAATAAGGTTTACGGAAAGACCGACCGTCCGGAACTCCGCCTCATCACCTGCGGCGGCCCGATCAAGAACGGCCACCGCTCGGCCAACATCATCTTCTACGCCGATCTGGTGAAGGTGAAGTAGCCGGGGGCGGCGCCGCTCCCCGGTGCCGACGTCCGCACGACAGGAGCACCTTGACCCGCCACCGCCGCCCCGCCCGCGCAGCACTCCTGCTGCTCACCGCCGGCGCCGCAGCCCTGCTGCTCTCCGGCTGCGGCAGCGCGGGCAGCCTGGAGGGTGCGGGCGCGACTCCCACGGCGGTCGGCCCGGTCCATCTGTGGCCCGATCTGCCCAAGCCCACGACGACGCCGCTGGACTTCGGCGAGGGCCAGACGGAACGGGTGCCCGGCATCAAGGTGCCCGGCGGCGACGTCCGCACCCTCGACCCGGTCGCGGTCGTCCAGGCCGAGGTGCGGGCCCACCCCGACCAGTACACGGGCGCCGACGGGCTCTACGAGGAAACGGTTCGCCAGCTCAATCAGTGCCGCCAGAAGCCGAAGGGCTGCCCGGTGCTCAAGGCGTACTACCGCGATCTGACCGGCGACGGCAAGGACGAGCTGATCCTCGGCATCAAGATGCCGGAGCAGCAGCTGGCCGTGCGGTGCTACATGCCCGACCGCGGCGCCCTCACCCGGATCATGTCCACCTCGGACCAGCTGATCGGCGTGGAGCTGGCCGGGCGGGACGTCATCCTGCACTCGGTGTCGGCGGGCATCCCGGGGTACGAGTACCGCACGGCCTGGTCGTGGGACGACCACCAGCGCGCGATGCTGCCCACCCGCGACGAGATCATCCGGGTGGAGCCGCAGCACTCCCTCAATCCCCTGCCCCACCCCAAGACCTCCGGCCCGTCGCCGCGCGCCTCCGCGAGCGCACGGTGAGAGGGCCCCGGCTGCCCGCCTGGACGGCGACGCTCACCTGGAAGGCCGCGGTCTTCATCACCGTGATGTGCTGCGCGCTCGCGGCGCTGCTCGGTGTGCTCGTCCATGTCTCGGTGACCCGGCAGACCGTCGGCCAGGCCCGCGACAAGGCGCTGGACAAGCTGGAGGAGGTCTCGCGCGCGTACGAGGCGGGCGAGCCGCTGCCGCCGGGCTCGGGCCTTGACCCGCGGGACCTGCCCGCCTCCCTGCGCGCGCTCGCCGTCTCCGGCAAGCGCGGCACGGTCGTCGCCGACGACCGGGGCCGCCCCACCATGTGGGCGGCGGGCCCGGCCGACGGCCGCGCGATCGCGGTCTCGATCGACTACAGCCAGAGCGCCCGCACCATCACGGGCCTGGACCAGGCGATCCTCGGGTCCTCCATCCTCGCCATCGGCGCCACCCTCCTGGTCGGCGTCTTCGGCGTCACCCGGGTCACCCGGCGGCTGCACCAGACGGCGACGGTGGCCCGCCGGATCGGCGCCGGCGACCTGGACGCCCGGGTCAACGACCCCCGTACGAAGGACCCTTCGCGCCCCCAGGACGAGGTGGCCACGGTCGCCGGGGCGCTCGACACCATGGCCGGGACACTCCAGAACAAGCTGCTGAGCGAGCAGCGCTTCACCGCTGACGTGGCCCACGAGCTGCGCACCCCGCTGACCGGGCTGCACGCGGCCGCCGAACTGCTGCCCGAGGGGCGGCCCGCCGAGCTGGTACGGGACCGGGTGAAGGCGATGCGCTCGCTCACCGAGGACCTCCTGGAGATCTCCCGCCTGGAGGCGGGCAGCGAGCGGGTCGACCTGGACCTGGAGCAACTGGGGCCGCTGGTGGAGCGCGTGGTGCGGACCTCCGGGACGCCCACCGAGCTCATGATCGTCCGCGACGCCTTCGTCGAGACCGACAAGCGCCGTCTGGAGCGGGTCCTGGCCAACCTCCTGGGCAACGCCCACAAGCACGGCGCGCTGCCGGTCGAGCTGCGCGTGAACGGGCCGGTGGTGACGGTGCGGGACCACGGCGCCGGCTATCCCCCGTATCTGCTCGACCACGGCCCCCAGCGCTTCAGGACCGAAGGCGGCAGCAAGGGGCACGGGCTCGGCCTGACCATCGCGGCCGGCCAGGCCTCGGTCCTCGGCGCCCGGCTGAGCTTCGCCAACGCGTCGGACGGCGGCGCGCTGGCGAGGCTGACCCTGCCGGAGTACGTGGACCCCGACGGCGCGCCGGAGGACCCCGGGCACCCGGACGGGCAGGCCGGGACGGGTGGCGGGACTCCGGCGCGTACCCCGTCCGGCGGTCCTCGCACCCCTTAGCGCTTTGCGGGCGGCAAGAAGCGAACCTAACGTGAGCGGGGCGAGCCAAGGGCCGTGGAACGCGGCCCTCCTCTCCCCAGGAGGCACTGTGTCCCCCCGTTCTCCGCTTGCCCTGTTGGGTCTGTGCGTGGCCACCGGGGCGGTCGCCGCCCTCGCGGCGGCCGGCCCCGCGACCGCCGAGGAATCCGTCAACAACGACTACCGGGGCCGGGTGACGGCCAAGTCCGGCCTGCTGCTCCGGGACAAGCCGACCCGCAGCAGCCGCATCATCGGCAAGGCGCCGTACAGGTCGATCGTCCACATCTTCTGCAAGACCCGCGGCGGCAGCGTCAAGGGCAACGACCGCTGGTACCTGCTCACCGACGGCACCTGGGCGTGGGGGGCGGCGTTCTACATCGACAACATCGGCCCGGCGCCCCGCTGGTGCTGAGCCCTCACCTCACAGCCCGAGCAGCTTCGCCTTCGCGGCTGTGAACTCCTCGGGAGTGAGCAACCCCTGCTGGGCGAGGCGCCCCAGCTGGGTCAGCCGGTCCACCAGGGCGGCGTCGCCGGGCCCGGGGGTCCCGGGCGGCGCCCCCGTGGCGGGCGCGGGCTTCGCGGGGCGCGGGCCGCCCACCAGGAGGCCGCGCAGCAACGGGGCGCCGGACGGGCGCACCACGGGTCGTACCGCCGCTCGGGCGGGCCGGATGAACATGGCTCAGCCTTCCTCTCGTACGGCCCGGGCCCGTGCGGCCAGGGCCGCCCTGACCTCCTCCAGGCGCTCCGGCGGGATCCGCACCGACCCGGCGACGTGTCCGCCCGCGGCCCGCACCCCCTTCGCCGCCTCCTCGGCCCACAGGTGCTCGATCAGGACCACCAGCGCGCAACTGCCCAGGTCGAGCAGGTCCGCCGCCTCCTTGACGTCCTCCGGTCCGATCAGCCGCTCGATGCCCTCGCCGACCAGCACCCCGGCGAGCTCCTCGAACGCGTCGAGCTCGGCGGCGAGCACCTCGCCGGCCGCGGTCCTGGTGACCACCAGCGCGTCGACCATCCGTACGGCGCGGGATCTGCGCACCCCCACGAGCGAGTCGACGGCCTGCACCCGAAGCTGCTCCTCGGGGAAGGCGAGGACGATGAACTCCACGGGCCCCATGGCCGTACTCCTCAGTGACGGTCCGTCAGTTTTCCGCCCGCGGTTTCCCGTCCCGGCGTTCCCGCCCCTCGGCACACTATGACATAAGGGACATAGCCGCCCCGGCTTGCTACGTTGCCCGACATGACCGCACCGACGGCCGCGGACGAGCCGCCGCCCGCCCTGCGCCTCCCCAAACGCCGGGGCGTCGAACTGACGCTGCTCGTCTGCGCCGTCCTCGCCTCGGTCTACGGGTACGCGGGCGTCGGCCTCGCCAAGAGCGGCGCCGTCCCGCCCGACGCGGCCCGCTACGGCGCGGGGCTCGGGCTGCTCGCCCTCCTCGCCCATCTCGCGGTCCGCCGGCGCGCCCCGTACGCCGACCCGCTGCTGCTGCCCATCGCGGTGCTGCTCAACGGCCTCGGCCTGGTCCTGATCTACCGCCTCGACCTGGAGACCCCGCACAGCGCGGCCGCCGCCACCCAGCTCGTCTGGTCCACGATCGGCGTCGGGCTCTTCATCGCGGTCGTCCTGATCCTGCGCGACCACCGCTTCCTCCAGCGGTACGCCTACCTCTCGGCCGCCTCCGCCCTGGTCCTGATGGCGGTGCCGATCCCGTTCCCCGCGGTGAACGGCGCCAAGATCTGGATCCGGGCAGGCGGATTCTCCTTCCAGCCGGGCGAGTTCGCCAAGATCCTGTTCGCGGTCTTCTTCGCCGGGTACCTGGCCGCCAACCGCAACGCGCTCGCGTACACCGGCCGCCGCTTCTGGCGGCTCCAGCTGCCCACCGGCCGGGTGCTCGGCCCGATCGTGGCGATCTGGGTGCTCAGCGTCGGCGTCCTGGTCCTGGAGCGCGACCTCGGCACCTCGCTGCTCTTCTTCGGCCTTTTCGTGATCATGCTGTACGTGGCGACGGGCCGCACCGGCTGGATCGCGGTCGGGCTGCTCCTGGCGGCGGTCGGCGCGGCGGCCGTCGGCTCGCTGGAACCGCACGTCCACAGCCGGGTGCAGGACTGGCTCCACCCGTTCGCCTCCATCGACGCGGGCCAGGGCCCCGGCCAGCTCGCCCAGTCGCTCTTCGCCTTCGCGGCGGGCGGCATGTTCGGCACCGGCCTCGGCGCCGGCCACTCCATCCTGATCGGGTTCGCCGCCAAGTCCGACTTCATCCTGGCGACTGCGGGCGAGGAGCTGGGCCTGGCGGGGCTGACGGCCGTCTTCCTGCTGTACGCGCTGCTCGTCGCCCGGGGTTACCGCGCGGCCCTGACACTGAGCGACGCGTTCGGGCGGCTGCTCGCCGTCGGGCTCGCCTCGATCCTCGCCCTCCAGGTGTTCGTGATCGCGGGCGGCGTGACGGGGCTGATCCCGCTCACCGGCATGGCGATGCCGTTCCTGGCCCAGGGCGGTTCCTCGGTGGTCACCAACTGGGTGATCGTGGCGCTCCTCATCCGGGTCAGCGACAGCGCGCGCACCCCGCGCCCGGCCGTGGAGACCGGCACGATCACCCCCGTCCGGACGGGAAGCCGATGATCCGTTACATCCGGCGGGCCGCCGCCTGCTGTCTGGTCCTGCTGGTGGCGCTGCTGGTCAACGCGGCCCGCGTCCAGGTCTTCCAGGCCGACGCGCTCGACGGCAACCCCGCCAACCGCCGTACCACGCTGGCCCGTTACGGCCAGCCGCGCGGCGACATCCTGGTGGACGGCCACGCGGTCACCGACTCCAAGGACACCGGGCAGCCGCTGCGGTACGAGCGCACGTACACCGACGGGCCGCTCTACGCGCCCATCACCGGATACGCCTCGCAGGTGTACGGCACGACGCTCGTCGAGGCCGCCGAGGACCCGGTGCTCTCCGGCACCTCCCCGCTGCTCACCCCGCTGTGGGGCGGCCTCACCCGCAAACGGCAGCCCGGCGGCGACGCCGTCACCACCATCAAGGCTGCCATGCAGCGGGCCGCCTACCGGGGGCTGGCGGGAAAGCGGGGCGCGGTCGCCGCCGTGGAGCCGGCCACCGGCAGGATCCTCGCGCTGGTCAGCAGCCCGTCGTACGACCCGGGGAAGCTGTCGGGCACCGGGCGGGCGGTCAAGGGCGCCTGGTCCGCGCTGAACGCCGACCCCGACCAGCCGATGCTCGACCGGGCGATCCGGCAGACCTATCCGCCGGGCTCCGCCTTCAAGATCGTGACGGCTGCGGCCGCGCTCGACGCGGGCGCGGTGACCGATGTCAACGCGCCGACCACCACGCCCGACCCCTACGTCCTGCCCGGCACCAGCACCACGCTGCCCAACGAGGCGGACGGCTGCGGCAAGGCCTCGCTCGCGTACGCCGTGGTCGTCTCCTGCAACACGGTGATGGCGCACCTGGGGGTGAAGGTGGGGTTGCCCGGGATGCTGGAGGCGGTGGGCCGCTTCGGCTTCAACGACACGAGGCTGCGGATCCCGTCCGGGGTGGCCAAGTCCAACTTCGACAAGAAGATGGGCCCGGACCAGCTGGCGCTCTCCTCCATCGGCCAGTTCGACACCACGGCGACGCCCCTGCAGATGGCGATGGTCGCGGCGGCGGTGGCCAACGGCGGGGAGCTCAAGTACCCGTACCTGGTGGAGCGGACGACCACCGCGCGCGGCACGACGGTCGCCCAGAACGGCCCCCGCACCTACCGCCAGGCGATGAACCCGGCCACCGCGTCGCAGCTCCAGCAGCTGATGGTGGACGTGGTGGAGAAGGGCACGGGCAGCAACGCGGCGATCCCCGGGGCGAAGGTGGGCGGCAAGACCGGCACCGCGCAGAACGGCGTGGGCAACCGGGGCCACCCGTACGCCTGGTTCATCTCCTGGGCCCAGGCCGCCGACGCGGGCCAGCCGGCGGTGGCCGTGGCGGTGGTCGTCGAGGACGCGGAGGCCAACCGCGCGGACATCAGCGGCGGCGGCGACGCGGCCCCCATCGCCAAGGCGGTGATGGAGGCGGCGCTGGCCGGATGAGCGCCGCCTCCGAGGACGTCGCGGTCAGCCCGTCGCGCCCTCCGTGATCGCGTCCGCCACCTCCGCGACCCGCGCCGTCTCCTCCCGGGCGAACCGCTCACGGTCCAGCTGCTCCGCGATCTCCTCGTCCTCGGCCATCAGCAGGTCGAGGTCGGAGTCGCCGAGTTCCAGGACGCCCATGTCCACGTACGCCTGCTGGAGGCGCTTGCCCCACAGGCCGATGTCCTTGACGCAGGGGACGATGCGGCTGAACAGCAGCTTGCGGAACAGGTGCAGGAACTCGTTCTGCTCCGAGAACTCCTCGGCCTCCGCCTTGGGGATGCCGAAGTTCTCCAGCACCTCGATCCCGCGCAGCCGGTCGCGCATCAAGTAGCAGCCCTCGATGACGAATTCCTCGCGCTCGCGCAGCTCCGCGTCGCTGAGCTGCTTGTAGTAGTCGCGCAGGGCCATCCGCCCGAACGCCACGTGCCGGGCCTCGTCCTGCATCACATACGCCAGGATCTGCTTGGGCAGCGGCTTGTCGGTGGTGTCGCGGAGCATGCCGAACGCGGCGAGCGCGAGGCCCTCGATGAGGACCTGCATGCCGAGGTAGGGCATGTCCCAGCGCGAGTCGCGCAGGGTGTCGCCGAGCAGCCCCTGGAGGCTGTCGTTGACCGGGTAGAGCATCCCGATCTTCTCGTGCAGGAACCGGCCGTAGACCTCGGCGTGCCGGGCCTCGTCCATGGTCTGGGTGGCGGAGTAGAACTTGGCGTCGAGGTCCGGCACCGACTCCACGATCCGCGCCGCGCACACCATCGCGCCCTGCTCGCCGTGGAGGAACTGGCTGAACTGCCAGGAGGTGTAGTGCCGGCGCAGCTCGCCCTTGTCCTTGTCGGTCAGCTTGGACCAGTAGCGCGTGCCGTAGAGGGTCATCGCCTCGTCGGGCGTCCCGAGCGGGTCGTACGGGTCGACCTCGATGCCCCAGTCGATCCGTTTGGCGCCGTCCCACTGCTTGTCCTTGCCCTTCTGGTACAGGGCGAGAAGGCGCTCGCGTCCGTCGTCGTAGTCCCAGCTGAAGCGGGCCGCTCCCGAGGCCGGGACCTCCCAGAGGGGGTCTTGTGGGCCGTTCACATACAGGTCGTGCGTCGACACGTGCGGCTCCTTCGCCTCGCGGAACTGCCTGATTCGCCTCGCTGGACTTCCTGACCGACTTCCCGACCGACTTCCTGACCGGCTTCCCGACCGGCTTCCCGACCGGCTTCCCGACCGGCTTCCCGACCGGCTTCCTGACCGGCCGTTACACGCTGCTTCATTGGCAGGCTCACACGTTGGTAGACGCCGGGTCAACAAGTCGGGCCCAAGGGATTGACGAGCTTGCTGACAGGCAGTCTCATAAGAGTTGACCGCCGGTAACCCCCTTCGAGGCCGACTCACCGAGGTGCCCCAGCCATGACGACCGAGACGACAAGCGAAGTGCTCCGCGACGCCCTCGGACTGCTCCGGGACCGCGAGGAAGTCGCCGAGCGGCTCCTCGCGTCGTCCGCCAAGCACTCCTTCGACCCCGACAAGGAACTGGACTGGGATGCGCCGTTCGAGGACGGCAAGTGGTTCTGGCCCCCGGAGCTGCTCTCCCTCTACGACACCCCGATGTGGCGCAGGATGTCCGAGGACCAGCGCTTCGAGCTGGCCCGCCACGAGGCCGCCTCGCTCGGCTCGCTCGGCATCTGGTTCGAGATCATCCTGATACAGCTGCTCGTACGGCACATCTACGACAAGCCGGTGACCAGCAACCACGTCCGCTACGCGCTCACCGAGATCGCCGACGAGTGCCGCCACTCGATGATGTTCGCCCGGGTGATCAAGCAGGGCGGGGCGCCGGCCTACCCGGTCCCCCGGCTCTACCACAACCTCGCGCGCGTCCTGAAGACCGTCTCCACCACCCCCGGATCCTTCGCGGCCACCCTGCTCGGCGAGGAGATCCTCGACTGGATGCAGCGGCTGACCTTCCCCGACGAGCGGGTGCAGACCCTGATGCGCGGCGTCACCCGCATCCACGTGGTCGAGGAGGCCCGCCATGTCCGTTACGCCCGCGAGGAGTTGCGGCGCCAGATGGTCACCGCGCCCGCCTGGGAGCGGGAGCTGACCCGGGTCAGCTGCGGCCAGGCGGCCCGTGTCTTCTCCACCTGCTTCGTCAACCCCCAGGTGTACGAGAACGTCGGCCTGGACCGCCGGGAGGCCGTCGCCCAGGTGAAGGCCAGCGGCCACCGGCGCGAGGTCATGCAGAACGGCGCCAAGCGGCTCACCGACTTCCTCGACGACATAGGCGTGCTGCGCGGCGTCGGCCGCCGGCTGTGGCAGAGCTCGGGGCTGCTGGCCTGACCGCCGCGCGTACCTTCACCGTGCCCTTCACTCCCGGCCAACCGCACGCGAGCACCGGCCTGAAGCGCCGACCCGGGGATTACGCTGCCCGTATGACCTCACCGGCCGCCACCCCCGCGTACCGAAGGCTCAGCGTCGAGGAGCGCCGCACCCAGCTCCTCGGCGCCGCGCTGTCGCTCTTCGCGCACCGGGCGCCGGAGGACGTCTCGCTCGACGACGTCGCCGAGGCGGCCGGGGTCTCCCGCCCGCTGGTCTACCGCTACTTCCCCGGCGGCAAGCAGCAGCTGTACGAGGCGGCGCTGCGCTCGGCCGCCGACGAGCTCGAACTCTGCTTCGCCCAGGCCCAGAGCGGCCCGCTCACCCAGCGCCTGACCCACGCCCTGGACCGCTACCTCGCCTTCGTGGACGAGCACGACGCCGGGTTCTCCGCCCTGCTCCAGGGCGGCAGCGTCGCCGAGACCTCCCGGACGACCGCGATAGTCGACGAGGTACGCCGGGCAGCCGCCGAGCAGATCCTCCTCCACCTGGGGGTGGAGCATCCGGGTGCACGGCTGCGGATGATGGTGCGCACCTGGATCGCGGCGGTCGAGGCCGCCTCCCTGATCTGGCTCGACGAGGAGAAGCAGCCGCCGCTGCCGGAGCTGCGCGACTGGCTGGTCGACCACCTGGTGGCCCTGCTCACCGCGACCGCCGCCACCGACCCGCAGGCGGCCACCGTGGTCCGGGCCGCACTGGCCCTGGAGTCGGCCGAAGGCCCGGCCGGACTCCTCGCCCGCCGGGTGGTCCCGGTCCTCTCCGAAGCCACCCACCTGCTGTGACGCGCGCGGCGCGGACCGCCGGTGTGACACTTGAGGCGTGCAGAGCGAGAACACCCTCTTTGTGGGCGGGCCCCTCGACGGGCGCGTCCTGCCCGTACTGATCGGCCCCACCGGCAAGCCGCCCCAGTGGTACGAGGTCCCGGTGCCGGACGCCGACGGCGGCCCGCCGGCCGTCCACGCGTACCGCCTCGAACCCGCCGGGCACAGCAAGCGGCTAGGGCTGCCGCGCGGCTGGAAGTACACCTACGCCCCCGAGGGACGCGAGCCGCGCCGCTGGCCCTGGAGCAAGCCGAAGCCCCGGGCATAGGTGCGCGCTCACGGTGTCCGTGGGGCGCGATAGGCTCGCTGGTCCACGCCGTGCCGCAGGGGGAGTTGAACCATGGAGGCGCTGACCGCCGAGGAACCGCGCGAGCTCGGTCCGTACCGGATGCGGGCCAGGCTGCGCGAGACCGGCACCGCCCGGGTCTATCTCGCCCACGGGGCGGACGGGCGCGGGGTCTCCGTCACCGCCGCCCGCCCCGACCTGGCCGCGCTGCCCGCCTTCCGCAGCCGCTTCCGCGCCGAGGCGCAGGCGGCCGAGCGGCTCGCCGGGCCCTGGGTGCCGCCGGTGCTCGCCACCGGCCCCGAGGAGTGGCTGCCGTGGCTCGCCACCCCGTTCACGGCCGCGCTCACCCTCGCCGAGGCGGTGGCACTGGCCGGACCGCTGCCCGAGCGAGCCGTGCGCACCCTGGGCGCGGCCCTCGCCGCCACCCTGGAGCGGGCGCACGCGGTGACCGGCGAGGCCTTCCAGGGCCTGGGCCCCGATGTCGTGCTGCTCACCGCCGACGGACCGCTGGTCACCGCCTTCGGCGTGCTCGGCGGCGCCAGCGCGGCGAGCGCCGGGGAAGGCGGCCGGCTCGGTGTGACCGTCGGCTATCTGACGCCGGAACAGGTCGCCGGGGAGCAGCCCGGACCCGCCGCCGACGTCTTCATGCTGGGCATGCTCCTCGCCTACGCGGCCGGCGGCGCGGGCCCGTTCGACTCCGGCCCGGCCGACGCGGCCGCCCACCGCATCGCGCACTCCGTCCCGGACCTCACCCCGGTCCCGGCCGCCCTGCGCCCCCTGCTCGGCCGCTGTCTGGCCAAGGCGCCCGGGACGCGCCCGGCCCCGGCCGAGGTGGCCGCCGAGCTGCTCCCCGGCGGGGCGGCCCCGGCGCCCGGCGCGGGGTGGCTGCCGCCGCGCGTGACGGCCGCGATCGCCGAACGGGCCGCGCAGGCCCAGGAGTTGCCGGGCGCGGTGGTGGCGGACCGAGTGCCGGAGCCCGCCGCTCCGCTGCCGCTGCCCGCGCCGGGGCTCAACGGGCACCCGGCCGCCACCGCTCCCCCGCAGCCCGCCTGGCCGTCGCCGCAGCCCCCGCCCGTACGACCGGAGCGGGCCCCGGACACGGCCCGGCCCGCCGCCGCCAAGGCCCTCTCCCGGCTCGCCGCCGACCGGCGGGCGCTGCTGACCGCCGGGCTCGCGGCGCTGGCCGGGCTCGCGGTCGGCACGGCCGGTGTGCTGGCGTTCGACGGGGACGACGGGGACGGCAGGGCCCCCGCCGCCGACAGCAAGCCCGCCGCCCGCCCGCAGCCGGTGCCCGGCACGCCCCCGGCCGCCCGCTGGGGGTACGCGGTGCCCGGCGGCAAGCTCCTCGGCACCCCGCTCGTACAGGGCGCGGTCCTGGTCGTGCCCGGCGCCACGCTCACCGGTGTCGACCTGCGCACCGGCAAGCAGCTGTGGACCCGTCCCGAGCTGGCCGGTCTCGCCCAGCTCCAGCCGGCGGGCCCGGACGCGGCGGTGGCGTTCGGCGTCGGCCCCACCGACTTCACCTGGTTCGCGGTGGCGGACGGCGCGATCCGCCAGAAGGTGGCGTACGCACAGCTCGCACCGGGCATGGGCACCCCCCAGGTGCGCGCGCACGACGGCACGACGGTGTGGTTCACGGCCACGGCCGGCAAGGACACGGCGCTGTACGCGTACGACATCGCGACCCGCACCACACTGTGGCGCCGCCCGCTCGGCCGGGGCGAGACGTTCGAGTGGGCGACCGTCGTAGGCGGCCGACTGATCGCGCGGCGCCCCGCGCCCAGCCCGCCGAAGGGCGCCAAGCAGGTGCTCGCGCAGTTCTTCGCGGTCGACCCGAAGACGGGCAAGGACCTGTGGGCGCGGTCGTACGGGGCGGTGCTGCCCACCGACGGGGCGGTGCTTTCGCCCGACGGCACGCTGCTCACCACGGCCGGCGGCGGCCTCCAGGCGTTCGACCTGGAGACGACGAAGCTGCGCTGGCAGCGGGGCAAGGGCGCGGGGACATACGGAACCCCCTTGGTGAGCAAGGGAGTTGTGTACGCCCCCGACACGACCACCAAGGTGGCTGCGGTCACCTCGGCGGACGGCCGGGAGATGTGGGTCGGCTCGACGGACCTGGCGCCGCCCGCCCCGGTGGAGACCCGCACGGTGGCGAGCGCGTCCGGCCGTACGGTCCTGGCGCTCGACCCGATCCAGGTGACGGCGCTGGACGCGGCGAGCGGCGAGCGGCTGTGGAAGTTCCAGGACGCGGGCAGCAAGGAGCAGTCGGCGGACCGGGGCACCTACCGGGCGGTGGCGGCGGGCACGGACACGGCGGTGGTGTGGCACGGGGCAACGCTGTACGCGCTGCCGGTGCGGTAGTTCGACTCCCCGTACGCACAGGGCGGGCGCTGGGGCAAGCGCCCGCACCGGAGTACGGCCGTACGGGCGACGGATTCGCACCATTCACCCGGCTCGGCGGGCGGCGGCCTGATCACCGTGCCACCATCCGACCGGAGGTGAGCACATGTCAGACAGATCTCTGCGTACGGTGTGCACGGCGGCGGCCGTCGCGGCGGCCCTCGTCTCGGCCGTCCCCACGGCGCAGGCCGCACCCACTCCGCCGACGAGTTCGGTGAGCGGTCTGCTGACGCAGATGCAGACGCTGTACCGGCAGGCCGAGGAGGCGTCCGAGGCGTACAACGCCGCCGAGGAACAGCTGAAGCGGCGCAAGGCGGAAGAGAAAAGGATCGCGGCCGGGCTGACGAAGGCGCGGGTCGCACTGGCGGAGAGCCGGGAGGCGGCGGGCCGGCTGGCCCGGGAGCAGTACCAGGGCCGTTCGGAACTCTCCACGTACATGCAGCTGCTGCTGGCCAGGGACCCGCAGGGGGCACTCGACCAGGGGCACCTCATGCGGCGGGCGACGGACGAGCGCCAGGCGTCGGTCGCGCGGCTCGCGCGGACGGAGAAGCAGGCGGACGGTCTCGCGCGGGCGGCGCGCAAGGCGCTGGACGAACAGACCCTGCTGGCCGCGCGCCAGCGGCGGGCGCGGGACGAGGTATGGAACCGGCTCAAGGACGTGGAGGGCCTGCTGGCGTCGCTGAGCGAGGAGCAACTCGTCGAGCTGGCCCGCCTGGAGCGGGACGGCATGGCGAAGGCCCAGCGGGATCTGCTGGCCACGGGGGCGCTGAGCGGGGCGCGGGCGCCTTCGGAGGAGGGCGAGCAGGCGCTGCGATACGCGGTCGGACAGCTCGGCAAGCCGTACGTCTGGGGGGCGGAGGGGCCCAGGTCTTACGACTGCTCCGGCTTGACCTCGCAGGCGTGGGCGCATGCGGGGCGGGCGATTCCGCGCACGAGCCAGGAGCAGTGGGCGTCGCTGCCGCGCGTCCCGCTCCGGTCGCTGCGGCCCGGGGACCTGGTGGTGTACTACCCCAAGGCGACGCACGTGGCCATGTACCTGGGCGACGGCCTGGTGGTCCAGGCCCCGCGCCCCGGCACCCGGGTCAAGATCTCCCCGATCGCGTCGAATCCTCTCCTGGGAGCGGTCCGGCCCGATCCGGGGGCGCGGGCGCTGCGGTCCTATCGGCCGCCGAAGTTGCCCGTGGGGGCGGCGGGGGTGGGGGCGGATGCGGGGGCGGACTCGGACGAGGGCTACGGGTCGGATGCCCCTCCGGGGGATTAGCCCCACCCCGCCCCTTCACCTGGACCCTCCGGGGGTGGGGGTGGGTTGAGGTGGGTTCTCCGGGGGCTACGCCCCCGGCCCCCCAGCGCGGGACCTGCGGCCCCTGCACCCCGCTCACGGGGGCTCCGCCCCCAATACCCCGCCGGGGCTGCGGCCCCAGGACCCCGCTCACGGGGGCTCCGCCCCCGATACCCCGCTGGGGCTGCGCCCCCGCCCCCGCTTCGGGGCTCCGCCCCGGACCCGGCACGGGGGTGGGTGGGTTAACGGGGCTGCGTGCCCCCCGTCCCCGCTACGGGGCTGCGCCCCCCGGACCCCGCTCCTCAAACGCCGGAGGGGCTGAATTGGCAGGCCCTGCTCCCAGCGCGCGGGAGGAGCTGAATGTGCGGGCCCCGCTCCTTGCACACCGGCGGGGCTGAATGTGCCGCGCCCCGCTCCCCGCACGCCGGAGGAGCTGAATGTGCCGCGCCCCGCTCCCCGCACGCCGGAGGAGCTGGATGTACGGGCCCCGCCCCGCACGCCGGAGGGACTGAATGTGGCCGCGCCCCCTTCTGCCTTCAGGGGCGCGGGGAACTGCGCGACCAGCCCCCACCCGCCCGCAGAAAAACGCGGGGTCCGGGGGCGCAGCCCCGCCCGGAGATCGGGCGAGCTGCCCCGCCCGGGGTCCGGGGGCGCAGCCCCCGGGAAACCCGCCTCAGCCCACCACCCGGGCCACGCGGCGGAGCCGCAAATGTCACAGCGGGAAGGGGCGGGGTGGGGGCTGTCGCCCCCCGGCGTCACGCCGCCCGCGCCGCCACCTCCGCCAAATACGCCCCCGCCTTCTCCTCCTCGAAGAAGAAGTTCTCGAAGTCCGACGGGTCGTCGAAACCGTTCGCGAAGCGGTCCGCGACCGGCTGGAGTTCGGTTGCCGCGCCGATCAGGTTGAGGACGTGCTCCGGCGGCACCCCCAGCATCGCGTTCGTCCACTTCACCACGTGCCGCGCCGTCTCCCAGTACCGGTCGAAGGTCGCACGCATCCACTCCTCGTCGAACGCCTCCTCCCCCCGCTCCACGATCGACGTCAGGTACGACGCCGCGCACTTGGCCGCCGAGTTGGAGCCCTGGCCGGTGATGGGGTCGTTGGCGACGACCACGTCCGCCACGCCCAGGACCAGGCCGCCGCCGGGCAGCCGGCCGACCGGGTTGCGGACCGTGGGGGCGTACCGGCCCGCCAGCGTGCCCCCGGCGTCCGTCAGTTCGACCTTCGTCGCCCGCGCGTACTCCCAGGGCGTGAAGCGCTCCATCAGCTCCAGGGTCAGGGACAGGTGCTCGCCCGGGTCCGTCACACCCCGGAACGCGTCCAGCGGGCCGCCGGGGACGCCCTCCCAGAAGAGGATGTCCGCCCGGCCCGACGTCGTGAGCGTCGGCATCACGAAGAGCTCGCCCACCCCGGGCACCAGGTTGCAGCGGACCGCGTCGAAGTCGGGGTGCTCGGGGCGCGGGCCGAGCCCGTGCACGTACGACACCGCAAGCGCCCGCTGCGGCTCCGTGTACGGGGAGCGCGAGGCGTCGCGGCCGAACATCGACACCAGCTCGCCCTTGCCCGCCGACACCAGCACCAGGTCGTACGTCCGCGCGAAGAAGTCCAGGTCCGAGACCGCCGCCCCGTGGATCACCAGCTGGCCGCCGCGCTGGGCGAACGTCTCCATCCAGCCCGCCATCTTGACCCGCTGGTCGACCGACTGCGCGAAGCCGTCCAGGTGACCGACCCAGTCGACGGGGCGCGAGGCGTCGGGGCCTGCCACCGAGACGCCCAGGCCCTCGATGCGCGGGGCCTGGGACTCCCAGAAGTTCAGGCCCAGGTCCCGCTCGTGCTGGAGCGCCGTGTGGAACATGCACTGCGTCGACATGACCCGCCCGGAGCGGATCTCGTCGGCCGTGCGGTTGGACATCAGGGTGACCTCGTACCCCTTCGACTGGAGTCCGAGGGCCAGCTGGAGCCCGGACTGACCGGCCCCGACTATCAGGATTCTCCGCATGCGAGTGTTCTCCGATACGTCAGCAGATACGTGAGTAAACAAACGAGCGAGTGCCGCGCTACTCCGGCAGCTCTTCCAGCGCGTGCGCCACCAGGGAAAGGAGCGACTCGATCACCGTGATCTTGTCGCGCGCGTCCATGATCACCACAGGAATGTGCGGCGGCACCGTCAGCGCCTCCCGGACGTCCTCGGGCTCGAACGACTCGGTGCCCTCGAAGTGGTTGACCGCCACGATGTACGGCAGGCCGCAGCTCTCGAAGTAGTCGAGCGCCGGGAAGCAGTCGGACAGCCGCCGGGTGTCGGCGAGCACCACCGCGCCGATCGCCCCGCGCACGATGTCGTCCCACATGAACCAGAACCGCTGCTGCCCGGGCGTGCCGAACACGTACAGGACGAGGTCGTCGTCGAGCGTGATGCGGCCGAAGTCCATGGCCACCGTCGTGGTGGTCTTCTCCGGGGTCGACGAGAGGTCGTCCGTACCCTCGCTCGCCCGGGTCATCACCGCCTCCGTCTGGAGCGGGGTGATTTCCGAGACGGACGAGACGAACGTCGTCTTGCCCACGCCGAAGCCGCCCGCCACCACCACCTTCGTCGCGATGGGGGCCCTCGTGCGGTCCTGCTGCCAGGGCCGCAGCTCCTCCTCGGCGGCTTCGGGCGCCAGGAGTTCAGAGGCGGCGGAGTCCACTCATGACCCTTTCGAGCAGTGCGCGGTCGGGCCGCCCGGGGCCGTGCCCGGTCCCGTACACGCGGATCCTTCCCTGGTCGGCCAGGTCGCTGAGCAGCACCCGGACGACCCCCAGCGGCATTCTCAGCAGCGCCGAGATCTCCGCGACCGTACGCATCGCCCGGCAGATCTCCACGATCGCCCGCATCTCCGGCATCATCCGCAGCGGCGATCCGCCCAGCGCCTTGCGCTCCTCGGGCGCCTCGATGGCCGCCACGAACGTCTCCACGAGGAGGACGTGGCCGAAGCGGGTGCGGCCTCCCGTGAGCGAGTACGGGCGGACCCGCGCGGGTTTGTGGCCGACGCCTCGTATCGGCAGCTTGGGGGCGGACGAAGTCACTGGACGGCCTCCATCGACTGGCGCAGCTCGCTGCGGAGCTCGGGGGTGAGCACATGTCCGGCGCGGCCGACGAAGAGGGCCATGTGGTACGCGACGACGCTCACATCGCAGTCCGGGGTCGCGTGCACGCCGAGCAGCGAGCCGTCGCTGATCGCCATGACGAAGACGCTGCCCTCCTCCATCGCGACCACGGTCTGCTTGACGCCGCCGCCGTCCATCAGCCGCGCCGCGCCATGGGTGAGGCTGGCGATGCCGGAGACGATGGTGGCGAGGTCCGCGCTGGAGCCGCGCGGCCCCTCGGGGCGGGGCTCCGTACGGGTCTGCCGCTGGTCCGGGTCGGACGAGAGCAGCAGCAGACCGTCCGAGGAGACGACCGCGACCGACCGCAGGCCGGGCACCTCCTCGACCAGGTTCCGCAACAGCCAGTGCAGATTGCGGGCTTCGCTGCTCAGTCCGAACGTGCCGGTGCCGGTCGCAGTCAACTGCGTGCCTCCTCGACTGTCTCCCCCGTCTGTGGCCTCTGTGCCTTCTTCTCTTCGCCGTGCGTTTCGTTCTGTACTTCGCCCGGTGGTTCCTGGATCTCGGTCTCGGCGTGCCTGCGGCCCTCCAGGGCGCCCTGCTGGAACCCGCCGAGCCGCCGCCGGAGCGCGTCGGCGAGGTCCGCGCCGCCCTTGCGCGCGGCGGGGGCGGCGGAGCCCGCCTTGACCACCTTCGGGGTGCGCTTGGGCAGCCCCTTGTCGGTGACGCGCTGTGCGGGGACGGTGGGCCGTGGCTCGGTTTCCGTCGCCTCGACGGCCGTCTCCGGCGTCGGGAGCCGCATCTCGAACGTCGGCTCGTCGACCCGCTCGTGCGTGTCCGCCTCGGCCGGGACGGCAGCCGGGGCGGGGGCAGGGGGCGGGACCGGGGCCTGGGCCTCTGCCTGGGCCTGGGCCTGGGCCTCTGCCTGGGCCGGAATCGAGATCTCCGCCGTGCGCTCCGCCCGCTCGGGCAGCACGTTGGAGTTGGCCTCCGCCAGCGCGCCCGGCAGTGTGAAGCGCGGCGCCTCGCCCTGCACCGGCACCACGTGCGGCGGCTCGGCCGGGAGCGTCTTCGGCAGGATCGGCTCGGGCAGTACGACCACGGCCGCGAGTCCGCCCTGCTTCTGCTCGCGCAGCTCGATCCGCACCCCGTGACGGCGGGCGAGCAGCGCGGCGACGTGCAGCCCCAGCCCCCCGGTCTCGGTGCCGGGCTCCCCGGGCTCGTACGTGGACGGGTCCGCGAGCCGCATGTTGAGCTCGGTGCGGCGGGCCGGGCTCACGCCGATGCCCTCGTCCTCGACCGACAGCATGACCTCGCCGCTCTCCAGCTGCCAGCCGGAGAGCTGGACCTGGGCGTCCGGCGGCGAGAACGAGGTGGCGTTCTCAAGGAGCTCGGCGACCAGGTGGCTGAGGTCGTCGGCGGCGAACCCGGCCACCTGGGCGTGCGGCGGCAGGGCCTGGATGACGACCCGCTCGTACCGCTCGATCTCGCTGACGGCGGCCCGCAGCACATCGACGAGCGGAACCGGGCCGGGGTGGTTGTGGTGGTGCTCGGCGCCCGCGAGGACCAGCAGGTTCTCGCCATGGCGGCGGATGACCGTGGCCATGTGGTCGAGCTTGAAGAGCGTGGCGAGCTGGTCCGGGTCCTGCTCGCGCTCCTCCAGACCCTCGATGATGCCGAGCTGGCGCTCGACCAGGCCGAGGCTGCGAAGGCCGAGGTTGACGAAGGTGTGCTGCACGGTGCCGCGCACCCGCTCCAGCTGCGCCGTCAACTCCCGTACGGAGGCGGCCAGTTCGGTCCGCTCGGCGGCGAGAGCGGTCTGCCCCTCGCGGGCGTCGTCCAGCTCCGCGCCGAGGGCGTCGGCGCGGGCCGCGTGTTCGCGCAGCCGGTCGTGGAGCGCGTTGAGGGACCGTACGGCCTGGGCGAACTCGTCGTTGCGACCGGTGAAGCGGACCGGCTCCTCCGTCTCGGGGGCCGCCGCGAGCCGGGCCGCGCCGCGCCGCAGCACGGCGAGCGGCCGGGTCAGGCTGCGGGCGCCGGCGGAGGAGACGCCGACGGCGAGCAGCAGCAGCGCGCCGACGAGCGCGACCCGGAGTTCGAGTCCGGTCACGTCGTCGTCGCGCAGCGCCTCGAACCGCTTCACCTCGGCCGCGGCGAGCGCCGACTCGGTGCCGCGCATCCGGTCGATCCGCGCGGTGAGCGCGGCGGCGACCTTGTCGGCGCCCGACTTCCGGTCGGAGGCGCTGAGTTGGGGCTGGTCGGTGAGGCGGGCGAGATAGCGCTCGGCGGCGGCCACGTCCGGGCCGGTCACATTGGTGGAGAGCTTCTCGCGCGCGGTGGCGGAGGCCGCCTGGTCGAAGTCGGCGAGCGCGGACTGCTCGCGCACCCGGGTCTGCTGCCCGGCGGCGCTCAGAGCGTCCCGGGTGCGCCCCTCTTCGCCGTCGCCCGCGTCCTTCTGGACGTACCGCCCGGTGATCGGGTCGTAGACCGTGGTGGCGGGCTTCTGCGGCACCGAGAGCGCGGCGACCAGCAGCCCCCGGGTGGCGGAGGCCTGTTCGACGGCGCGGCCGAGGTCGCCCGGGGCGCGGGTGGCCTCGGCGGCGCGCGGGGGCGTCCTGTCGGCCAGCTCGTCGGCGAGGCCGAGCAGCTTGGTGATCACGTCCGAGTACGTGCGGTGCGCCTCCAGGGCCGTGCCCTTGCCGGTGAGGGCGGTGCGGCGCAGGGAGGGGACGGTGGCCAGGTCGCGGCCGAGGGCCGCGGGCGCGGTGGCGCGGATCTCGTCGATGCGGCGGTCGACGCGGGTGGCGCGGTCCTTGAGGGCGGCGTCCTTGCGCGGGTCGCGGCCCCCCGCGATGTACGCGGTGACGTCGTCGCGTTCGTCGGCGAGGGCGTGGGCCAGGGTGACGGCCTGCTGGTTCAGCTCGGCCAGGGTGACCAGGCTCTGGGAGTCGTTGAGGTCCGAGGAGGCGGTGAGCAGCGCGGGGGCGCCCGCGCCCAGGACGGTGAGCGAGACCACGGCGACCGAGGTGACCAGCCGGGTCCGTACGCGCACGGTGCGCGCGGCGCCCGCGGTGTCCGCGGCGCCCTTGACGCTCTCGCCGCCCTTGCCCCGAGGCCGCTTGTTCTGCACCGGTGCTCTCAATCCTGTTTCGTCCACCCATGAAGCCGAGGTGACGACCGGTCATGCGTCTCTTGCGCCGTTGCGACGCGTTCCCACCCCTGCACGGCTTCCGACCATTCCAGTGGTTTTGGGAAGGAGGCATGCAACATCCACTCCGCCACCCGAACGAGTGAACAACACTCGGGAGTTGGGCATCAACTCCCGCGGAATGGCCGCCCCCGCTCGTGCGGGGGGCCGGTTGGAACTTCCGCGCGGCCTTTGGCAGGATGCCCGCGCACAGCTTCCCGGCGGCCCGTCAGGCCCGGCCGGAGCCGCACTCCGACCCAGTGGTCCAGGCCAATTGGCGGCCATGAAGGCCAGGTGGAGGCGTCGTGCAGACTGGCCGTATGCGCATCGAAATCGCCACGGCCCCCGGCGACCCCGCACGCCCCAACGAGGACTGGGCCGCCACCGCGCTGCCCGCCGCCGGACGGGGCGGGGTGCTGGTGTTGCTCGACGGGGTGACCCCACCGCCGGGCAACGGCGACTGTGTGCACGACGTGCCCTGGTTCACCGCGCGGCTCGGCGGCGCTCTGACCGAACTGTCCGGTTCGCGGCGCGAGATACCGCTGACCGAGATCCTCGCCGAGTCCATCAGGCGCACCGCCGATGCCCACCGCTCCACCTGTGACCTTTCTCACCCGCGCACACCTCAGGCGACCGTGGTCGTGGCGCGTTGGGACGAGGAGGCCGTGGAGCATCTGGTGCTCTCCGACTCCGCGCTGCTCCTGGAGTCCCCCGAGGGCGTGGTCCGGGCGGTCCTGGACGACCGGCTCGACCGGGTGCCGCGGTCCGCGCTCGTGTCGGACGAGGTGGCGGACGCGGTGGCCCGTAACCGGGAGGGTGGGTTCTTCACGGCCGCGGCGGATCCGGCCGTGGCCGGCCGTGCGGTGACCGGGCGCACCCCTGCCGGGGACGTGCGGGCGCTGGCCGCGCTCACGGACGGGGCGGCGCGGTGGGTGGAGACCTTTCGCGAGGGCGACTGGGCGAGGTGTCTGGCCGTGGTGGCCAAGACCGGGCCGCAGGGGCTGATCGACCGGGTGCGGGAACTGGAGCGTGCCGATACCGACCGTACGTATCTGGGGCGCAGCAAGACGCACGATGACGCGACCGCGGTGTACGTCGAGCTCTGAGCTCGGCTGCGCGCCGGTGGGGGCTGGTCGCGCCCACGCGGCGGAGCCGCATATGTCACAGCCCCGCGCCCCTGAAAGCAGGGGCCGTGGCGCGGCAGGACTCTCCCCGCGCCCCCGAAGGCGCGCCCCTATACCTGGCCCGGCTCCTGCATGTCCGCTCTCGCGTTCAGCTGGTGAAGGAGCCTCGCCAGTTCCGCGATCTCCCGGCGGTCCCAGTCGGCCAGCTTGGTGACGTACTGGGCGCGGCGGGCGTCGCGGACGCGGCGGAAGCGGGCCAGGCCCTCCTCGGTGAGGCGCACCAGCGAGGCGCGCCCGTCGGCCGGGTCCGGCTCGCGTGCCACCAGGCCCAGGTCCTCCAGGGCGCGCAGCTGGCGGCTCATGGTCGCCTTGCCCACGCCGAAGTACGCGGCGAGCTCGGTGGCCCGCTGCGGGCCGCCCTCCTCCAGGCGCACGAAGAGCCCGTAGGCCGCGGCCTCCAGCTCGGGATGGACCGCGCGGGCCATCTCGCCGGAGGACGCCCGGGCACGCCTCAGGAACACCGCCAGCTCGCGTTCGAGTGCGAGAAACTCCTGGTCCGGACCGTGCACATCAGCTCCCATCCCACGCTGTCCCGACGGGACAGTATTTCCCAGTCCCCTGTGGACAGGGGCCCCCGGCGCCGCGCACCGGGGGCCCTTTGGCTCAATTACGAGTCACGCGGGGAGCGCTTTTCAGCAGGTGCCCGCCGGCCGCTCCCGGGTGACCAGGTCCGTCCAGCCGGTGGTGCCGTCCAGCCAGACGACCTGCCGCCCGCCCGCGGCGGACGGGTACAGCTGTTCGCCGCGGTTGCAGGAGAGGCGCTCCTTACGAGTGCCGTCGGCGCTGAGCTGCCACAGCTTGGGCAGGGTCTCATTGCGGTACTGGGTGTCCGGCAGCAGGGTGTTCACCGTGACCGCGTCGTCCGTCGCCGTCAGGTCGAACGGGATGAGCGCGCCGGGGCCGGACTCGGCGCTGATGTCCGCCGTGCCGGTGCCCTCCAGGGTGGACCGGCGCACCGCCAGCTGACCCTGGTCGGCCAGGTTCTCGTCGACGAGCCAGAACACGTTCTTGCCGGTGATGCCGGTCTGGCCGATCGCCTGCGGCTCACCGAGCTGCTGGGCGAGGTGTGTCTTCCCGGTGGCGATGTCGTACGTCTCGACACCGATCCTGTAGTCGCTCTCGCCCGGGTAGAGCTTGGCGTACGCGATCCTGCCGTTCTTCAGCGAGGGCAGCGCGGTGCCGAGCTCGTACTTGCCGCCGTCCACCCAGGTGGGCTCGCGGTCGCCGGGCTTGAGGAAGCCGACGTGCCGCCCGCCGAACGGGTCGAAGGACTCGAAGACCACGGTGCCGTTCTCGACGTGCAGGTTCTGGACGTTGGTGTACGAGGTGTACAGCGTCCTGATGGGGCCGCCCGCGATCGGCCGGGACAGGATGTCGAGGCTGGACGTACCGAACGCGGCCCAGACCACCGTCTTGCCGTCGGTGGCCGGATACACGTGGAAGCGCCCGTCGTTGGGGCTGATCAGCTTGGGCGTGCCCTTGCCGTCGACCCGCCCGGCGTAGATCGAGTATGCCTCGCTGCCGTCGTCGTTGGACTTGGACGTGGCCCACCAGCCGCCGCCCGCGGCCGTGCCCGTACCGGCGATGTTGAGCTTGCCGAAGAGGCGGTCGGAGTCGACGCCGATGGCGTTCTCCCAGCCGGGCACGATGCCGTGGGCGTTGAACGACCGCTTGACGACGTTCTGCTGCTTCGCGGTCAGGCCCAGGTCCTTGGCGGCCGCGACGACCGCGTTGCGGGCCTCGGTGTAGCCGTCCAGCGGGGTCATGTACGTGGAGAGCGCCTTGTAGACCAGCCGGTCCGCGAGGAAGGGGTTCTTCGGGTCGAGGTCCTGGCGGATGTCCCACAGGGCGCCGGAGAAGATCGTCGAGTTGAGGTGGACGCCGCCGTTGTCGGTGCCGAAGGAGACACCGAGGAAGTCCTTGGCCGTGGTGCGGCCGTCGTTGAGGTCCCGGAAGGCGCACTCGCGCGGTTTGGTGGTGCGGCACAGGTCCTCGCCGATGAGCCCGGCGTCCGGGTCGTCCATCTTCGCGCCGCTCGCGGTGACGTCGATGGCGTTGCCGAAGTAGTCCGCGAGCGCCTCGTTGAGGGCGCCGGACTGGCCCGCGTAGACGAGGTTCGCGGTGTTCTCGACCACGCCGTGCGTCATCTCGTGGCCGACGACGTCGAGGTCGGCGGAGAGCGTCTTGTACTGCTCGTCCCCGGCGCCGTACACCATCTTCTGGCCGTCCCAGAAGGCGTTGACGAACGGGCCGCCCGCGTACGTCACACCGACCAGCGAGTTGATGGTCATGCCGCGCCCGTCCAGGCTGTCGCGGCCGTGCACGTTCTTGTAGTAGTCGTAGACCTGCCCGGCCGCCCAGTGGGCGTCGACCGCGCCGGACTCGGTGGCGTCGCCGCTGTAGTCGGGGGCCGGGTTGGTGAACTCCTTGAGCCCGTCCGGCCAGCGGCCCGAGGCGTCGTTGACGTCGACCGCGCGCGCGTCCCAGGTGTGCAGGGTGTTCTTGCTGGAGCCCGCCATCCGCGCGTAGTCGACGAGGCTGTACTGCTTGGCCGCGCCGTCGAAGTAGATGTCCAGCGGGACCTGGTCGCCGTTGGACCTGACGCCGGTGCCGCTGGTGCCGGGGTTGGTGGTGGCGGCCGGCGCCTGCCGTCCGGCGGCCTTCACGGCGGCCTTCCCGGCCGGGTGCGCGGTTTCGCCCCCGGGCTTCGGCGCGGTGATCGTCTTGATCAGGCTGTACTGGAGCACCGGGAAGCCCGCGTGGGCGTCCACGTACACGTCCTGCAGGACCGGCCTGCCGGTGGCGGTGTCGGTGCCGCGCACGGTGACGCGGTAGGTGAGGATGCCCGCGCCCTTGGGGATGACGACCAGGCCGCCCGCCCGCCCGGTGAGCGCGGCCGCCGCCTTCGTCTTCGCGCCCTCGGAGGGCTGGACGTCCTTCTTGCCGAGGGTGGCGCCGCCGACGCGGGCGGCGACCGAGGAGACGGCCCGGCGCACGGCGACATCCTCGGCGACGGTCGCCTTCGTGGCGGTGGTCAGGCCGGTGAAGTACTTGCCGGAGGTTCCGGTGACGACGCGCTTGCCGTCCTTCTTCTCCATCCGCACCACGTACTGGCCGCCGAGCACCTCGACGCCGTGGTGCTTCTGCTGCAGCCGTACGGTCTCGTCCTCGCCCTGCTTGAGGGTCTGGACGGGGCTGAGGTCGCGGCCGGGGTCGGCTATCCGGTAGCGGCTCTCCTTGGCGGCGAGGTGGCCGCGGGCCGCGTCGGCGGGCGCCGCCTTGGCGTCGGCGCTCTCGTGGAGGCCGTCCACGAGGGCGGGCGTCTCGGTGCCGGTGCCGGGCACGACGTCGGCGGCCGGCGCCTGCGCCGGGGGCGCGGCCTGGGCCGCCGGTACCGCGGTGGCGAGGAGGGCCGCGGCCCCGAGGAGCGCGGCGACGCCCGCGCCCCGGGCCGGTGAGCCGGCCGTCCTGTTCCCCCGGGTGCCGTCTGCTCCGGCTCTGCCTGCTCTGGGCTTGTGCAAGGTCTTTCCTCCACGGGCCGATGCGGATGCCTCCCGCGCACGGCGTCGGCCGCGCGGGGAGGCCGGTGGCGCCGGTGGGCGCCGACTGGTCATGGCCATGCAAGCCTGTGGGGCCTGAACTCCTCAATGGGGCATGTGAGTTGAGATGAGGACTTTGGCGCGAATGCGATCGGGGCGACCGGACGGGAAGGCGGGCAGCACGGGAAGACGGGCTGATTGTCCGTCAACTGCCCACGGCTGAAAGTTACTTGCAGGCACTCGCGGTCGGCGCAGCTCGCACCCGCTTGAGCCGTCCCGTCAGAGGCCTGGGCCAATGACAGTTCCAGAACCTCTTTCGCGTCACGTTCTACGTGCGTAGCTTTTCTCGTATGACATGTCCACAACGACATGTCGAATCCCCGGCACGTCCCCCCACCCACGCCTTTCGGAGGCACGCAATGCCCGTGCACAGACCCGGAACGGCCCGTCGCGGTCCCCTCGCCGCGGCCGGAATCCTCCTCTCGGCCCTCGCCCTCCTGCTCACCGCCCCCGGCACGTCCGGCGCGGCCCAGACCCCCGCCCGTGGCTCCGCCACCATGGGCATGGGGGTCGCCGCGCACGACGGCACCGGCGGTCCGCCGCGCGGCACCCGCGCAGTCCAGACCGAGGGCGTCGACACCAGCAGCCACAACGGCAACGTCGCCTGGACAACCCTGTGGAACAGCGGGGTGAAGTGGGCCTACGTCAAGGCCACCGAGGGCACGTACTACACCAACCCGTACTTCGCGCAGCAGTACAACGGCTCGTACAACGTCGGCGTGATCCGCGGCGCTTACCACTTCGCGACGCCGGACACCACGAGCGGCGCGACCCAGGCCAACTACTTCGTGGACCACGGCGGCGGCTGGTCGCGCGACGGCCGTACGCTGCCGGGCGCGCTCGACATCGAGTGGAACCCGTACGGCGCCGCCTGCTACGGGCTCTCCCAGACGGGAATGGTCAACTGGATCCGCGACTTCGTGAACCAGTACCGGGCCCGCACCGGCCGTGACGCGGTCATCTACACCGCCACCAGCTGGTGGACCCAGTGCACCGGCAACTCCGCCGCCTTCGGCTCCACCAACCCCCTGTGGATCGCCCGCTACAACACCGACCCGGGCACCCTCCCGGCCGGCTGGGGCTACTACACGATGTGGCAGTACACCTCGTCCGGCCCGACGGTCGGCGACCACTCGAAGTTCAATGGGGCGTACGACCGGCTACAGGCTCTCGCCAACGGCTAACACGGCCGCCCCGGCTGGGGGTCCGGGGGTTACCCCCCGGGAAAACACAGCCAACGGGGCGTACGACCGGCTACAGGCTCTCGCCAACGGCTAACACGGCCGCCCCGGCTGGGGGTCCGGGGGTTACCCCCCGGGAAAACACAGCCAACGGGGCGTACGACCGGCTACAGGCACTGGCCAACGGCTGGTACGCGCGCTTGTACGTGAGGCCCCCGGCGCGCCGACGCGCGTCGGAGGCCTCACCGCTTTACGTCCCGTCATACGACAGGATGGTCACCATGCGCGTGCTGCGAAAAGTGGGGCGGGTGTCCGCCGCCGGGATGCTGGCCCTGGTCACGGGGTGCGGCTGGTCGGCCGCCTCGGCGCCCCAGCAGGACCGGCCCGACGAGGTGCCGCCCGCGCCCGCCCCGCAGTCGTCCGCCGCCGGGACCGCCGGACTGCCGTCCGTGGGCGTCCTGGTCGACGGCGACAAGCACTGGTGCACGGCCGGCGTCGTCGCCAGCCCCAAGGGCAACGTCGTCGCCACCGCCGCGCACTGCGCGGACTCCGGGTCGGCGGGCTCGATGGCTTTCGCGCCCGGCTTCTCCGGCGCGGTCAAGGGCTCGTACCCGTACGGGACCTGGAAGGTCAGAGCCGTACAGACCGATGAGCGATGGTCCGGGGACGGCGACGACTCCTTCGACTACGCCTTCCTGACGCTGGAGCCGGACGCCAAGGGCCGCAGTGTGCAGAGCGTGGTGGGGGCGGCCGAGCCCGACTGGAGCTCGGGGCCGCGGCGCCGGGTCACCGTCTTCGGCTATCCGGACGAGGACCACAACCCGGAGAACCGGCCCATCGCCTGCACCACCGACACCCGCCCGGACACCGATCTGCCCAGCGACGTACGGATCGACTGCGCCGGGTTCTGGACCGGCACCAGCGGCAGTCCGTGGCTGGCGGACTACCGGGGGCCTGACCACCTCGGGCGGCTCATCGGCGTGCTGAGCGGCGGCGACACCGACGTGGCCTCCACGGCCGTGCTCTTCGACGCGCGGGCACGGCAGCTGTACGAACGTGCCGGGCGCGCTTAGGACTCCGCGGGAATTTGGAGTGCCTTGCCTGCGGGCCGGTGGGGGCTGAGCGCGCCCACGCGGCGGAGCCGCAAATGTCACAGCCCCGCGCCCCCAACCCCCCAGGGGCGCGGGGAACTGCGCGACCAGCCACAGACAACCCGCAGCCGAATGTCACCGCACTCCCAGCGGCTACGCCGCTACCGGCACCCGCACCTCCGCCGGGGCCAGGGCGATCTCCAGGACCTGGCGGACATCGCTGACCGGGTGGACGTCCAGCTTCTCCAGCACCTCCGCCGGCACGTCGTCCAGATCCGGCTCGTTGCGCTTGGGGATCACCACCGTGGTGATGCCCGCCCGGTGCGCGGCGAGCAGCTTCTGCTTGAGGCCGCCGATCGGAAGCACCCGGCCGGTCAGCGACACCTCACCCGTCATCGCCACATCGGTGCGCACCAGCCGCCCGCTGAGCAGCGAGGACAGGGCGGTCACCAGGGTGATGCCCGCGCTCGGGCCGTCCTTGGGGACCGCGCCCGCCGGGAAGTGGACGTGCACGCCCCGGTCCTTGAGGTCGGCCACCGGCAGCTCCAGCTCGGCGCCGTGCGAGCGCAGGAAGCTCAGCGCGATCTGCGCCGACTCCTTCATCACGTCGCCCAGCTGGCCGGTGAGGGTCAGCCCCGCCGCGCCCGTCTCCGGGTCGGCCAGGGACGCCTCGACGAACAGGACGTCGCCGCCGGCCCCGGTCACCGCGAGGCCGGTGGCCACGCCGGGCACCGAGGTGCGCCGCTCCGCCGGGTCCTGGGCGGACTCGGGGACGTGGTGCGGGCGGCCGATGAGCGCGCGCAGATCGTCGGGTGTGACCGTGAAGGGCAGTGCGCGCTCGCCGGTCTCGTGCTGGGCCGCGGCCTTGCGCAGCAGCCGGGCGAGCGAGCGCTCCAGGTTCCGCACACCCGCCTCGCGGGTGTACTCGCCCGCGAGCTTGCGCAGCGCGGCCTCCTCCAGGACCACCTCACCGGCGTCGAGTCCGGCCCGCTCCAGCTGGCGCGGGAGCAGGTGGTCGCGGGCGATGACGACCTTCTCGTCCTCGGTGTAGCCGTCGAGGCGGACGAGCTCCATACGGTCGAGCAGCGCCTCCGGGACGGCCTCCAGGACGTTGGCCGTGGCCAGGAAGACGACGTCGCTCAGATCGAGCTCGACCTCCAGGTAGTGGTCGCGGAACGTGTGGTTCTGCGCCGGGTCGAGGACTTCGAGCAGGGCCGCGGCCGGGTCGCCGCGGAAGTCGGAGCCGATCTTGTCGATCTCGTCGAGCAGCACCACCGGGTTCATCGACCCGGCCTCCTTGACGGCCCGGACGATCCGGCCGGGCAGCGCGCCCACGTACGTACGCCGGTGGCCGCGGATCTCGGCCTCGTCGCGGACGCCGCCGAGGGCCACGCGGACGAACTTGCGGCCCATGGCGTGGGCCACGCTCTCCGCGACGCTCGTCTTTCCCACGCCGGGCGGGCCGACGAGCGCGAGCACCGCGCCCCCGCGCCGCCCGCCGACCACACCGAGGCCCCGGTCGGCGCGCCGCTTGCGGACCGCCAGGTACTCGGTGATGCGCTCCTTCACGTCCTCCAGGCCCGCGTGCTCGGCGTCCAGGACCGCACGGGCGCCCGTGATGTCGTACACGTCCTCCGTCCGCTCCTGCCACGGCAGTTCCAGGACGGTGTCCAGCCAGGTGCGGATCCAGGAGCCCTCGGGGGACTGGTCGCTGGAGCGCTCCAGCTTCTCGACCTCCTTGAGGGCTGCCTCGCGGACCTTCTCGGGCAGGTCGGCGGCCTCCACGCGGGCCCGGTAGTCGTCGGACTCGTCGCCCTCCGACTCGCCGTTGAGCTCGCGCAGCTCCTTGCGCACGGCGTCGAGCTGGCGGCGCAGCAGGAACTCGCGCTGCTGCTTGTCCACGCCCTCCTGGACGTCCTTGGCGATGGACTCGGCCACGTCCTGCTCGGCGAGGTGCTCGCGCAGGTGCTCGGTGGCGAGCTTGAGACGGGCGACCGGGTCGGCCGTCTCCAGGAGCTCGACCTTCTGGGCGGTGGTGAGGAACGGCGAGTAGCCGGAGTTGTCGGCGAGGGCCGCGACGCCCTCGATCTGCTGGACGCGGTCGACGACCTGCCAGGCGCCGCGCTTCTTCAGCCACTCGGTGGCGAGCGCCTTGTACTCCTTGACCAGTTCGGTGACCTGGCCGGGCAGGGGTTCGGGGACGGTCTCCTCGACCGTCGCGCCCTCCACCCACAGGGCTCCGCCCGGGCCGGTGGTCCCGGCGCCGATGCGTACCCGGGACACACCGCGGATGAGCGCCCCCGGGTCGCCGTCGGAGAGCCGGCCGACCTGCTCCACGGTGCCGAGCACGCCGGTCGCGGCGTAGGCCCCGTCGATGCGCGGGACGAGCAGCACCCTGGGCTTGCCCGCCGAGGGGCCGTCGGCCCGGACGGCCGCCTGGGCGGCCTCCACGGCCGCCCGCACCTCGGTGTCGGACAGATCCAGCGGCACGACCATCCCGGGCAGCACGACCTCGTCGTCGAGCGGCAGCACGGGCAGGGTGAGCGGTGCGGACGAGTGAGCCATGATCTCCCCTTCGGCAGTCAAGTTGAGCTATGCCGACTCAATGCATGTGAGCTGAGGAATGTTCCCCCATGACTGTTCGCTCTGAGCGATCATCACTTGTAATGGTCACAGATAACAACAGACTATTACTCGTATCGCTACCACGGAGGGACAGCCATGGAATCCGTACCGGAGGTCGTCGAGGCCTGGGCCAAGGGGTGGGTCGCCTCGCGCGGCGCGGCGGCGCCGGTCGCCGAGCCCTGGGGCTGGACCATCGACGTCGGCCAGGTCAAGCAGGTCGCCCGGCACGTCCTGCCCGAGCCCGACGAGGCCTCGGTGCGCAAGCTGGTCGAGGCGACCTCCGCGCCCGGCACCTGGCTGAAGCTCTTCGCGGACGACGAGACGGTCCGGCCGTGGCTCGGCCCCGGCTGGCGGGACGACCTGCCCGGCTACCTGATGACGGTGCCGCTGGCCCCGGCCCGTACCGAGGTCCCGGCCGGTTACACGCTCACCCGCTGGACCACCGGCGGCGTGCTGCGCGTCCTGGTGCGCACCGAGGCGGGCCACTTCGCCGCGCGCGGCCAGATCGCCCCCACCGGCGCCACCGCCGTGGCCGACCAGATCGAGACGTCGCCCGAGCACCGGCGCCGGGGGCTCGGCAGCCTGGTCATGCGCGCGCTCCAGAACGGCGCGTACGCGTCGGGGGCCACCACCGGCGTCCTGGTCGGCACCCCCGAGGGGCAGGCCCTGTACGAAGCGCTCGGCTGGACGACGCGCTCACCCATGGCCAGCCTGTACTTCGCTCCCACTGATCCGGCATCCTCGGCTGCATGAGCCTCACCGGCAGGACCAGGACGACGGCCGGCGCGCTGCTGCTCGTCACTTTGCTCGCGGCGACGGCCTGCGACTCCACGAGCTCCACGGCGGACGGCGCCTCCAAGTCGCCCAGCCCGGCGCCGAGCACGACCCTGAGCGCGCAGACCCCGCCGCCCGCCTCACCGGACAGCGCCACGCCCACGCCGCCGGCCCAGCACGGGCAGCTGCTCAAGATGGTGGTGAGCGGCGGGTTCGCGGGGCTGCACAACGAGCTGGTGGTCAAGGCCGACGGCTCGTACACCTCGACGCGCCGCGACGGGCGGACCACCAGCGGCCGGCTGTCGCCCGACGCCCTGGCCAAGCTCCGCGAGGCCCTCAAGGACGCCGACTTCGCGCATCTGCCGCCGCGCCCGACCGGGCGCCCGATCGCCGACGCGCTGATGTACCAGTTCACGTACGAGGGACATGTCGTCCTCACCGACGACATCCATCAGAGCCCGGCGCTACGGGACGTACGAGCCAATCTGCCCGTCGGCTACCGCTGACGGCCCCTCATCGCGCCGGGCGGCCCGGCGCCCGTCCGCCCGGCGCAGCACCGGCCAGCAGGCGATGCCGACGAGCAGGGCGGTCGGATGGCCCCAGCTGGCCAGCGGATCCACCATGTCCAGCAGGTCCTGGGTGAGGAGCACGGTCATCACGCCGAGCAGCGGCCACCGCAGCAGCGGGGACAGCAGCCCCGCGAGCGCGCCGACGCTGGCCATCAGGCCGAAGCTGATGCCGTAGTCGAGGCGGTGCAGCGACGAGTCCGGCAGCTGCCCCGCCATGACGGAGACGCCCACCGGCACCTCGGTGACCAGCGTCGCCACCACATGCCCGAGCAGGAACACCCCGGCCGTGCGCAGCCCGCCGACGCGGCGCTCAAGCGCGGTGAGGATGAAGACGAAGCCGACGGCCCACGGCGAGGAGATGCCGCCCGCGATCCACAGCGCGCTGGCGACCAGCACGAGCACCGGGGTGCGGGTGAGGTGCTGCACATCGGTGCTGGAGCCTTCGAGCAGCGTGCGGACCGTGTCCTGGTCGCCGAACTCCATGTACAGCGACGTCATGAGCAGCAGCAGCGTGTACGCGAAGGTGAAGGGCGTGCCCGTCGGGGTCGGCACCAGCCGGACGGCGCGGCGCAGACAGGCACGCGCCCGCGGCCCGGCGGGCGCCTCGGCGGACCCGGCCGTCACAGGGGGCTTCGCGATGTCCCCGCCCTCCGGCATCTCGTCCGCCGTCAACCGAGCCGTCGGCCGCTGCCGCGGGATGCCGTCGAGCAGCCCAGCATGGTCCCGCGTTCTTCCAGGGTGCACCGGTGAGGCCCCTTCCACCGGGCGCCGCACGCTCGCACCCGGAACCACAAGCCACGCCGGTGATCGTCCGGCCTTGCCGCTTACGTTTCTACAACGCTCACCCTCTGCGAACGCTCCCCACCACGTCTATGACTTGTGCCACATTGGACAACCTTTGGCGCGGACCGCGCGTCCGTCCCCGAGCCGTTCGCTCCGTTTACGAGGAGGTCCTTCGATGCCCATCGCCGACCCGATCGACGCCCCGGTCGTACTCGACCGGCGCGAGGGACCGTACGGAGAGGTGGTGCTCCGGCGGCGCGGCCCGCACTTCGAGATCATCGCCAACGGCACCTTCCTGATGGACACCTCCGACGGACGCTCGGAGAGGCTGCTGGTGGACGCCGCGTACGAGGCGCTGCCGGGCGGCCGCGAGCGGCCCTCGGTGCTCATCGGCGGGCTCGGCGTCGCCTTCTCGCTGGCGCACGCGGCCGCCGACGCCCGGTGGGGCCGGATCGCCGTGGTGGAACGCGAGTTGGCGGTCATCGACTGGCACCGCTCCGGCCCCCTGGCACCGCTCTCCCGGGCCGCCCTGGCCGACCCCCGCACCGAGGTCCTGCACACCGATCTGGTCTCCTACGTGACCAGCGCCCCGGACACCTTCGACGCACTCTGCCTGGACATCGACAACGGGCCCGACTGGACCGTCACCCAGAGCAACGACAGCCTCTACTCCCCCACCGGTCTCGCGGCCTGCCGGGACCGGCTCACCCCCGGCGGAGTACTGGCGGTGTGGTCCGCACAGCCGTCCCCCGCCTTCGAGGAAGCTCTCCGTAATGCCGGATTCTCCGGGGTTAGGACCGAAGAGATCACAGTTGCCCGGGGCGTCCCTGACGTGGTCCATCTCGCCGTTCGCCCTGCGTAGCCGGGACGCGGCCGGTGCCTCTAGTCTCTGACGGACACAGGGGATCACCCCACGGATCCCCGGAAGCAATATCAGGGCGGGGCGATGGAGCAGGGACACAACACCCACAACGGCGTCGCGGCGACCCCCGGCGCCCAGCGCCGGGTGCTGGTCGTCGAGGACGACACGACGATCGTCGACGCCATCGCGGCACGGCTGAGGGCCGAGGGCTTCCAGGTCCAGACCGCCCTCGACGGCCCCGCGGCCGTGGACACGGCCGAGGCGTGGCAGCCGGACCTGATGGTCCTGGACATCATGCTGCCGGGCTTCGACGGCCTGGAGGTCTGCCGCCGGGTCCAGGCCCGCCGGCCGGTACCGGTGCTGATGCTGACGGCCCGCGACGACGAGACGGACATGCTGGTCGGGCTCGGCGTCGGCGCGGACGACTACATGACCAAGCCGTTCTCCATGCGGGAGCTGGCGGCCCGGGTGCACGTCCTGCTGCGCCGGGTAGAGCGGGCCACGCTCGCGGCGGCCACCCCGCGCACCGGGATCCTGCGCCTGGGCGAGCTGGAGATCGACCACGCACAGCGCCGGGTCCGGGTGCGCGGCGAGGACGTCCACCTCACCCCGACCGAGTTCGACCTGCTGAGCTGTCTGGCCAACACCCCGCGCGCGGTGCTCTCCCGCGAGCAGCTGCTCGCGGAGGTCTGGGACTGGGCGGACGCCTCGGGCACCCGGACCGTGGACAGCCACATCAAGGCGCTGCGCCGGAAGATCGGGGCCGAGCGCATCCGTACGGTCCACGGCGTGGGCTACGCGCTGGAGACCCCGGCGCCATGAGCCGGGCGGCGGCCGGGGCGGTGAACGGGCGGGCCCGGCGCAGCGAGCCGCGCGTCCGGGCCCGCGACCGGGTGCGCGACCGGCTCAGGGGCGGCCTGCGGGAGGTATCGATCTCCATCAAGACGAAGCTGGGCACGCTCGTCGTGGTCTCGGTCTTCATCACCACCGGGCTGCTCATGGTGGCCGTGCAGACCCGCACCGAGCTGCGGTTCATCACCGTCTTCTCGGTGATAGCCACCCTGCTGATCACCCAGTTCGTGGCGCACGGCCTGACCGCGCCGCTGGACGAGATGAACACCGTCGCCCGGGCGATCTCGCACGGCGACTACACCCGCCGGGTGCGCGGCGACGGCCGCCGCGACGAGCTGGGCGACCTCGCCTCCACCATCAACCGCATGGCGGACGACCTGGAGGCCGTGGACCGTCACCGCAAGGAGCTGGTGGCGAATGTCTCGCACGAGCTGCGCACACCGATCGCGGCGCTGCGGGCGGTCCTGGAGAACGTGGTGGACGGCGTCTCGGCCGCCGACCCCGAGACGATGCGCACGGCCCTGAAGCAGACGGAACGGCTGGGGCGCCTGGTGGAGACCCTGCTGGACCTGTCCCGCCTGGACAACGGCGTCGTACCGCTGCGGGCGCACCGCTTCGAGGTGTGGCCGTACCTCTCCGGGGTGCTCAAGGAGGCCAATCTGGCGGCCTCCCGGCGCGGGCTCTCCTCCGGCTCCGGCAACCACACCCGTACCGACGTCCATCTGCACCTGGACGTCTCGCCGCCGGAGCTGACCGCGCACGCGGACCGCGAGCGGCTGCACCAGGTGGTGGCCAACCTCATCGACAACGCGGTCAAGCACTCGCCGCCGCACGGCCGCGTCACCGTACGGGCCCGGCGCGGCCCGCAGCCCGAGTCGCTGGACCTGGAGGTCCTGGACGAGGGCCCGGGCATCCCGAAGTCCGAGTGGCACCGGGTCTTCGAGCGGTTCAACCGGGGCGACGCCTCGGCGCCGCACGGGCCGGGCAGCGACGGCGGTACGGGCCTGGGCCTGGCGATCGCCCGCTGGGCGGTGGATCTGCACGGCGGCCACATCGGCGTGGCCGAATCGTCGCGCGGATGCCGCATCCAGGTCACTCTTCCGGGCGCCCCCCGGACGACGAATTGACGTAGGGTTCGAACCGGAAGCACACGTTCTGCGTGTATGTGGTGAGGGTCACACTCCCCAGGGGGCCGTGGCCGCTGCGAGTCGTACCCACTCGCTAGCAGAACCTGATCCGTTTCCCGCCAAATCCTGCCCTGAAACTCGCTTTCCGGTGTGACTTACGCGACTGTGGCACGCCCGGTCTGCACCTCCAGGCCAGGGAGGCGTAGCCTTTATTTCCGCTGTCCATCACCTTGTGAAGCGGAAGAGGGCGGTTGCCGCCGTGTCGTCTCAGTCCCCCAGTAATTCGAGCGTCTCGACCGACCAAGACGGGCAGGGCAAGAACCCTGCAGCCGGCTTTGGTGCCAATGAGTGGCTCGTCGACGAGATCTACCAGCAGTACCTCCAGGACCCCAATTCGGTCGACCGTGCCTGGTGGGACTTCTTCGCCGACTACAAGCCGGGTTCCACCGGCACGGCGGACAAGCCCGTTGAGGGCGCTCCCGCCGCAGCCGCGGGGGCTGCGGTAGCCGCCCCCGACGCCGCTGCCCCGGCCGCCGCGCCCGCCACCCCGGCGCCCGCCGTCCAGGCCCCGGCTCCGGCCGTTCCCGCGCCGGCCGCTGCCGCCCCGGCCGCCCCGGCGCAGCCTGCCGCGGCTGCTCCGGCGCCCGCCGTGGCGAAGCCCGCGGCCAAGGCCCCCGGTGCAAGCACCGGCTCCACTGGAGCGGCTAACGCCGCGCAGCCTGCTGCCGAGGCCCCGGCCGGTCCGGAGTACGTCACGCTGCGCGGCCCCGCCGCCGCCGTGGCGAAGAACATGCACGCCTCCATCGAGGTCCCGACGGCCACGTCCGTCCGCGCGGTCCCGGTGAAGCTGCTGTTCGACAACCGGATCGTCATCAACAACCACCTGAAGCGCGCCCGGGGCGGGAAGATCTCCTTCACCCACCTCATCGGGTACGCGATGGTGCAGGCCATCAAGGCCATGCCGTCGATGAACTACTCCTTCACGGAGAAGGACGGCAAGCCCACCCTGGTCAAGCCGGAGCACATCAACTTCGGTCTCGCCATCGACCTGGTGAAGCCCAACGGCGACCGCCAGCTGGTCGTCGCGGGCATCAAGAAGGCCGAGACGCTCAACTTCTTCGAGTTCTGGCAGGCGTACGAGGACATCGTCAAGCGGGCCCGCCAGGGCAAGCTGACGATGGACGACTTCTCGGGTGTGACGGTCTCCCTCACCAACCCGGGCGGCCTCGGCACCGTCCACTCCGTGCCGCGTCTGATGCCCGGACAGTCGGTCATCATGGGCGTCGGCTCGATGGACTACCCGGCCGAGTTCCAGGGCACCTCCCAGGACACCCTGAACAAGCTGGGCATCTCCAAGGTGATGACCCTCACCTCGACGTACGACCACCGCGTGATCCAGGGCGCCGCCTCCGGCGAGTTCCTGCGGATCGTCGCCAACCTCCTCCTCGGCGACGGCGGCTTCTACGACGACATCTTCGAGTCGCTGCGCATCCCCTACGAGCCGGTCCGCTGGCTCAAGGACATCGACGCCTCGCACGACGACGACGTCACCAAGGCCGCGCGCGTCTTCGAGCTGATCCACTCCTACCGGGTCCGCGGCCACGTCATGGCCGACACCGACCCGCTGGAGTACCGCCAGCGCAAGCACCCCGACCTGGACATCACCGAGCACGGGCTCACGCTGTGGGACCTGGAGCGCGAGTTCGCGGTCGGCGGCTTCGCGGGCAAGTCCCTGATGAAGCTGCGCGACGTCCTCGGCGTCCTGCGCGACTCGTACTGCCGCACCACCGGCATCGAGTTCATGCACATCCAGGACCCCAAGCAGCGCAAGTGGATCCAGGACCGCGTGGAGCGCCCGCACTCCAAGCCGGAGCGCGAGGAGCAGCTGCGGATCCTGCGCCGTCTGAACGCGGCGGAGGCGTTCGAGACGTTCCTGCAGACCAAGTACGTCGGCCAGAAGCGCTTCTCCCTTGAGGGCGGCGAGTCGGTCATCCCGCTGCTCGACGCGGTCATCGACAGCGCCGCCGAGTCGCGTCTGGACGAGGTCGTCATCGGCATGGCCCACCGCGGCCGCCTGAACGTCCTCGCCAACATCGTCGGCAAGTCGTACGCGCAGATCTTCCGCGAGTTCGAGGGCAACCTCGACCCGAAGTCGATGCACGGCTCCGGCGACGTCAAGTACCACCTGGGCGCCGAGGGCACCTTCACGGGCCTGGACGGCGAGCAGATCAAGGTCTCGCTCGTCGCCAACCCCTCGCACCTGGAGGCGGTGGACCCGGTCCTGGAGGGCGTCGTCCGCGCCAAGCAGGACGTCATCAACAAGGGCGGCACGGACTTCACGGTCCTGCCGGTCGCCCTGCACGGTGACGCGGCCTTCGCGGGCCAGGGTGTCGTGGCCGAGACCCTGAACATGTCGCAGCTGCGCGGCTACCGCACCGGCGGCACGGTCCACATCGTCATCAACAACCAGGTCGGCTTCACCGCCGCCCCGGAGTCGTCGCGCTCCTCCATGTACGCCACGGACGTGGCCCGCATGATCGAGGCGCCGATCATCCACGTGAACGGCGACGACCCGGAGGCCGTGGTCCGCGTGGCCCGCCTGGCCTTCGAGTTCCGCCAGACGTTCAACAAGGACGTCGTGATCGACCTCATCTGCTACCGCCGCCGCGGTCACAACGAGGGCGACAACCCGCAGTTCACCAACCCGCAGATGTACAACCTGATCGACAAGAAGCGCTCGGTGCGCAAGCTGTACACCGAGTCGCTGATCGGTCGCGGCGACATCACCCTGGAAGAGGCGGAGCAGGCGCTCCAGGACTTCCAGGGCCAGCTGGAGAAGGTCTTCGCCGAGGTCCGCGAGGCCACCTCGCACCCGGGCGAGATCCAGTCCCCGGAGCCGCAGGCCGAGTTCCCGGCGGCGGTGACCACCGCGGTCTCCCAGGAGGTCGTGAAGCGCATCGCCGAGTCGCAGGTGAACATCCCCGACCGGATCAAGGTCCACCCGCGACTGATGCCGCAGCTGCAGCGCCGCGCCGCCTCGGTCGAGGACGGCACGATCGACTGGGGCATGGGCGAGACCCTCGCCATCGGCTCGCTGCTGATGGAGGGCACCCCGGTCCGCCTCTCCGGCCAGGACACCCGCCGCGGCACGTTCGGCCAGCGCCACGCGGTCCTGGTCGACCAGGAGACGGGCGAGGACTACACCCCGCTGATGTACCTCACCGAGGAGCAGGCGCGGTACAACGTCTACGACTCGCTGCTCTCCGAGTACGCGGCGATGGGCTTCGAGTACGGCTACTCGCTGGCCCGTCCGGAATCCCTCGTCATGTGGGAAGCGCAGTTCGGCGACTTCGTCAACGGCGCGCAGACGGTCGTGGACGAGTTCATCTCGTCGGCGGAGCAGAAGTGGTCGCAGACGTCCGGCGTCACCCTGCTCCTCCCGCACGGCTACGAGGGCCAGGGCCCGGACCACTCGTCCGCGCGTCCCGAGCGCTTCCTCCAGATGTGCGCGCAGAACAACATGACGGTCGCCATGCCGACGCTCCCGTCGAACTACTTCCACCTCCTGCGCTGGCAGGTGCACAACCCGCACCACAAGCCGCTCATCGTCTTCACCCCGAAGTCGATGCTGCGTCTGAAGGCCGCGGCGTCGAAGGCGGAGGAGTTCACCACCGGCGGCTTCCGCCCGGTGATCGGTGACGAGTTCGTCGACCCGAACGCGGTCCGCAAGGTCGTCTTCTGCGCCGGCAAGGTCTACTACGACCTGAAGGCGGAGCGCGACAAGCGCGGCGCGACGGACACGGCGCTGATCCGTCTGGAGCGTCTGTACCCCCTGCCGGGTGCCGAGCTCCAGGCCGAGATCGCCAAGTTCCCGAACGCCGAGAAGTACCTGTGGGCCCAGGAGGAGCCGGCGAACCAGGGTGCCTGGCCGTTCATCGCGCTCAACCTGATCGACCACCTGGACCTGGCGGTCGGCGCGGACATCCCGCACGGCGAGCGCCTGCGCCGCATCTCGCGCCCGCACGGCTCGTCCCCGGCGGTGGGCTCGAAGAAGCGGCACGAGCAGGAGCAGGAGCAGCTGGTGTCGGAGGTCTTCGACGCGTAGCGGTTGGCTGTACGCCTAAGGGCC
>NZ_JBHWUR010000067.1:0-41034 GCF_042737755.1 Streptomyces sp. NPDC059994 | reverse complement strand
CCCCCGCCTGCGCCCGTGCCCGTCCCGCCCCCCGCCGCGCCGGTGCCGCCCCCCGCCGCGCCGGTGCCGCCGCCCGAGCACCGCACCCCGGCACGCCACACGCCCGCGCACGGCACCGAGCTGCCGCCCCCGCCCCGCCAGTCCCAGCACGGCGAGACCGTGTCCACGCACGGCACGACGCCGCTGCCGGTGCGCGCCGCCCACGAGGAGCGGCCCAACCCGGCCGCCGCCCTCCCCGGCACCCACCGGGCGCCGGGGGAGGCCGCGGTGCCTCCGATACCCGTGGCGAACGGTACGGTGCGCGGCGCGGGCCGGCCCGATCTGCCCCGGCGCCGCAGCCAGGAGCACCTCGTCCCGCAGCTGCGGGACGCTCCGGCCGCACGCAAGGAGGACGAACACGCCCTGCACGACCCGGGGTTGATGGCGGCGTTCCAGCGGGGCATCGGTCTCGCCGAGTCGCAGCCGGCCCCGCACGACAGCCCCGCCGTACCGCAACCGCACCCGCCCCACCTCGCACAGCCGTTACCTCACCCCCAGGCAGAAACTGACGCCGACCACTCCAAGGAGTAGATGCACCATGGCGAGCGATGCGCCGACCGGACACGTCTCGGACCTCGACTGGCTGCTCAGCGGACTGGTCCAGCGGGTGCCCTACACACGCAACGCGGTCCTGCTCTCCTCCGACGGGCTGGTGAAGTCCGTTCACGGTCTGGACGTCGACAGCGCCGACCACATGGCGGCCCTGGCCTCCGGGCTCTACTCGCTGGGCCGCAGCGCGGGTGCGCGCTTCGGTGACGGCGGCGAGGTCCGCCAGGTGGTGGTGGAGCTCGACTCCACGCTGCTGTTCGTCTCCACGGCAGGCTCGGGCACCTGTCTCGCCGTGCTCGCCGGACGCGAGGCGGACGCCGCGGTGCTCGGGTACGAGATGGCGATGCTGGTGAAGAGCGTACGGCCCTACCTCGTGACGCCGGCCCGGCAAGGCGCCGGGACACCGAGCGGCACGAGGCACTGAGCGTGCCGGCCCCGCAGGACGGCCCATGGCTCGACGACGCGGCCGGGAGGCTGATCCGCCCGTACACCGTGAGCAACGGCCGCACCCGGCCGACCGCCACGCTGGACCTGCTCTCCCAGGTGATGGCGACCGGACAGCCGCCCCAGACGCACCTCGGGCCCGAACACTCCCAGGCGCTCGGGCTCTGCGAGGGGCCGACCTCGGTGGCGGAGATCGCGGCCCATCTGCGGCTGCCCGCCGTCGTCACCAAGGTGCTGCTGTCCGACCTGGTGGACTGCGGGGCGGTGACGGCCCGCGCCCCCCGCTTCCACCACACCCCCACCGACCGTTCTCTGCTGGAGGCAGTGCTCGATGGCCTACGACGAAGGCTCTGACGTCAGCCCCGCCGTGGATCTCTTCCCCACCGCGCTGAAGATCCTCGTCGCCGGCGGCTTCGGGGTCGGCAAGACGACCCTCGTGGGCGCGGTCAGCGAGATCGAACCGCTCTCCACCGAGGAGCTGCTCACCACGGTCAGCGTGGCGCACGACAGCCTCGAAGGGGTGGAGTCCAAGACCACCACGACGGTCGCCATGGACTTCGGGCGCATCACGCTCGACGACCGGCACGTCCTGTACCTGTTCGGCACGCCCGGGCAGGAGCGGTTCTGGTTCATGTGGGACGAGCTCTCCGAGGGCGCGCTCGGCGCGGTGATCCTCGCGGACACCCGGCGCCTGGAGGACTGCTTCTCCGCCGTGGACTTCTTCGAGCGGCGCGGGATCGGCTTCCTCGTCGCGGTCAACGAGTTCGACGGAGCCTACCGCTACACCCCGGACGAGGTCAGGTCCGCCATAGACCTCAAGCCGGAGGTTCCCGTCGTGCTCTGCGACGCCCGCATCGGCAGCTCCGGGATCGGGACCCTGGTCACCCTGGTCCAGCACCTGCTGTCCACCTAACCGGCCGCCACCAGCCATGGAGCGCACACATGACGTACGACCCGACCGGCCATCTGCTGCTCACCCCCGTCGACCGGGAGGCGCCCGTCCGCGTGCAGCGGCTGCGCCAGCTCGGCATGGGGGAGCATCCGGATCCGGCGTTCGACGAGTTCGCCCACAAACTCGCGGAGGTCACCGCGGCGCCCTATTCGATGGTCAACTTCATCGACGAGCACCAGCAGTTCTTCGCCGGGCTGCACACCCCGGAGGGGGCGCACGCGGGCACCGATCTGAACGCGGTGGCCGCGTCGGGCGGGGTGAGCCGGTTCATGGCCCGCGACCACGGCTACTGCCCGCACGTCGTGGTGCGCCGCAAGGCCCTGGTCCTGGAGGACGTCTGCGACTACCCGCGCTTCGCGGGCAACCCGGTGGTCGACGAGATCGGCATCCGCTCCTACCTCGGCGCCCCGCTGATCGACCGGACCGGGATCGCGCTCGGCACCATCTGCGTCGTCGACACCGAGCCGCGGCCGTGGGGCCGGGCCGGCCTTGAGACGATCAAGTCGATGGCGGCCGAGCTGATCGAGCAGATCCACCGCCGGGAGCACGGCCGCTTCTGACCGCCGCTCCGCCGGTCCCCTGCGCGGTCAGTGGGCCGCCGCGAACTCCTCCGTGCGTACGGCATCGGAGAGCCGCTGTGACCACTGGCCCTTCGTCGTGCCCAGCGCCACTTCGGCCAGCCGCAGCAGCTGGACGTCCGTGGTGCCGGCCGGGGCGGAGATGTGGTGGGCATCCCGCAGGTACCGCTCGATCGGGCGGTCGGTGAAGAGACCGGCCGCCGCGTGGATCTCCATGGCGCTGCGCGCCGAGTCGAGCGCGGACTCCACGTTGACCACCTTGGCGTTCATCAGCTCCGCGTCGCACGGCAGGCCGTGGTCGAGCAGGTGCACCGCGTGGTACGCGGCGAGCCTGGCCGTCATCAGCCGGGACTGCAGCTGCCCCAGCTTGATCTTGATGTTGGGCAGTTCGTACAGCGGCTTGCCGTAGCGGATCCGCTCGGTGCAGAACTTGGTGGTCTCCTCCAGGATCGCCTGGTGGATCCCCAGTGAGACGGCCGTCAGATTGGCCCGGCCGTACAGCACGCTGGAGGAGTAGGCCACGGCGAGCCCGTCGCCCTCCTCGCCCAGCCGGCTCTCCACCGGCACCCGGCAGTTGTCGAAGTAGAGCTCGCCGAAGCTGAAGCCGTGCAGGCCCATCGTGTCGCGCTCGGCGCCGAGCGATAACCCGGGCCGGTCGGGCTCGACGAGGAACGCGGTCAGCCCCCGGGAGCCGGGGCCGGTGCGGACGACGACGCCGTGCACATCGCCGACATGGCTGTTTCCGACGTACACCTTGCGGCCGTTGAGGACGTAGTCGTCGCCGTCGCGGACCGCGCTCGCCGTCATCCCGAGCACATGGCCGCCGGACTCGGGCTCGGTCACGGCGATCGTCGGAAGGCAGTCACCGGCGGCGATGGCGGGCAGCCAGTGCTTCTTCTGCTCCTCGCTGCCGAAGTGGACTATCTTGGCCACGCCCAGCTGGGAGGCCTGCGCCATGGCGCCCATGGCGCCGCTGACCCGGGACAACTCCTCGATGATGATGGTCTTCCCGAGGTGTCCGACGCCCATTCCCCCGTACGACGGGCTGACGGTGGCGGCTATCCAGCCCTGCCGGGCGATCAGCCGGGACAGGTCGTACTGGACGGAGCGTGCCGCCTCCATCGCCGCTATCCGGGGCCGGATCTCGCATTCCGCGAACTGCCGTACACACTCCCGTAGTTGATGATGCGGGCGGCTGCTGAAGTATCCGTCCATGGCGAGCCCTCCTCCGCGAAACGCCTGCTCGTAACGGTGTTCGAGCAGGTGGTGCATCGGCAGTGGTTCCCGTCCCGAAGAGGCCGACCTCATCATGTTGTTGATCATTCGGTGGCGCTTCAACGTCCTTGTCAACTTTGGCCAGAACGCGGCGTGTTGACGTTTGACTACTGGTGTGTTCTGTGAGGTTGGCCTCCTCGGTTCCACTCGGTTGGCATTCCCCGGTCTCCACTTCTTGCCACATGCCGCGGGCAAAGGTTTCGTGGGTATCCGGCACCGAGGGACAGGTTTTGGCCCCAGATGTGCACGGGGATGGCATCCAGGAACACCCCGGGACGCGATTGGGCGCCGGGCGTGAACGCGATCGGACGTCCGTCGGCCGCTCGCCGCACGGCCTCCAGCCTGTGCGAACCTGATCGTTTCACCGTGCCACGGCCAAGCACTTTTCCGGACCGGCGCGTTGGAGTGCCGCCAGGTGGTGTCGGCGCGAAATAGTTGTCCCAGGCGCATACTCCGGCGCGCGGCACCTGGGTCGGGCGCCGATGTCATCATCGGGCACCGGACACCCCGGCGCGCCGGGCCACCAGGCCCAGACCGTAAGGAAGTTGACCATGACCGACCTCCGTATCGGCGTCCTCGGCTTCGGCCTGCGCGGCAGCCTCGCCCGCGTCGCCCACCGCCCGGGCCGCGGCTCCGCCGTGACCGCGCTCGCCGACCCCGACCCCCGGGCCCGCGCGGAGGCGGCCGGGGCCTTCCCCGGCGCCGTCATGACCGGAGACCACCGCAAGGTCGTCGAGGACCCCGACATCGACGCCCTGCTCGTCCTCACCCCCGACCACACCCATGCCGACATCGCCTGCGCGGCCATGCGGACGGGCAAGCCCGTCTTCGTGGAGAAGCCCCTGGACATCTCGGTCGAGCGCTGCGACACGATCCTGCGCACGGCGTACGAGACCGGGGCGCGGCTGTACGTCGGCCACAACATGCGCCACATGCCGGTGGTCCGGCTGATGCGCGACCTCGTCGAGCGCGGTGCGATCGGCAGGGTCAAGACGGTCTGGATCCGCCATTTCGTCGGCTACGGCGGCGACTGGTACTTCAAGGACTGGCACGCCGAGCGCGCGAACACCACCGGTCTGCTGCTCCAGAAGGCCGCCCACGACATCGACGTGCTGCACTGGCTGGCCGGCGGCTACGCGCGCGACGTCCAGGCGATGGGCGACCTCATGGTCTACGGGGACAATCCGCACCGGCGCGCGGAGGGCGAGCCCAAGGCGGACGACTGGTACACCAAGGACGGCCACTGGCCGCCGCACACCCAGCGCGCCCTGAACCCGGTGATCGACATCGAGGACGTCTCGCTCCTGAACATGCGCCTCGACAACGGCGTGCTCGCCGCCTACCAGCAGTGCAACTTCACCCCCGACTACTGGCGCAACTACACGGTCATCGGCGACGCGGGCCGCCTGGAGAACTTCGGCGACGGGCCCGGCAGCCGGGTCAAGGTGTGGAACGCCCGGCGCTCCCACTTCCGGGACGAGCCCGACGAGGTCCACGAGGTGCCGCCCGCCCCGGACGACTCGGGCCACGGCGGCGCGGACCCGCTCCTGATCGACGAGTTCCTGCGCTTCGTACGCGAGGGCGGCCGCACCGACACCTCGCCGGTGGCCGCCCGGATGGCCGTGGCGGCGGGCTACCAGGCGACCATGTCGCTGCGCGACGGCGGCACGCCCCGGCGGGTCGAGCCGCTGGACCCGGAGCTCGCCGCCTATTTCGCGGCCGGTCAGGTCCGCTGAGGCGGCCCGCCGTATCCGACGGCCGAAAGGAGTTCGTGACCACCGGTCGAAGTGCGGTATTGTTCTGGTGCGCGTTCGGCCGGGGGAAACCCCAGGTCAGACGGGCATCGGGACGTGGCGCAGCTTGGTAGCGCACTTGACTGGGGGTCAAGGGGTCGCAGGTTCAAATCCTGTCGTCCCGACCAGCGTTTTCGCAGGTCGGAAGCCGTCTTCTCCATCGGAGAAGGCGGCTTTCCGTGCGTTCGGGCGTAGATCTTCCGCCGATTCTGCCGGTTTCGGCGGGCCGGGCCCCTGTCCGGCCGGGGTCCGTCACGAGATATCTTGATGTCGAGCAATGTTGCATACGTGGAGTGGAGCACCCGGTGACTGACTCGACCATCATCTACACCCACACTGACGAGGCGCCCGCGCTGGCGACGTACTCGTTCCTGCCTGTGGTCCAGGCGTATGCCTCGACGGCCGGGGTCACGGTGGAGACGCGGGACATCTCGCTGGCCGGGCGGATCATCGCCCACTTCCCGGAGTACCTCCAGGAGGGGCAGCGCATCGACGACGCCCTCGCCGAGCTCGGCGAGCTGGCGAAGACGCCCGACGCGAACATCATCAAGCTGCCGAACATCTCGGCCTCGATCCCGCAGCTCAAGGCCGCCGTCGCCGAGCTGCAGGCGCAGGGCTACGCGCTGCCCGCCTACCCGGACGACCCGCAGACCGACGAGGAGCGCGACATCCGCGCCCGCTACGACAAGGTCAAGGGCAGCGCCGTGAACCCGGTGCTGCGCGAGGGCAACTCCGACCGCCGCGCCCCCGGCTCGGTCAAGAACTACGCCAAGGCCCACCCGCACCGCATGGGCGCCTGGACCGCCGAGTCGAAGACGAACGTGGCGACCATGGGCGCCGACGACTTCCGCTCCACGGAGAAGTCCGCGGTCGTCGCCGGGGCCGGCTCGCTCCGTATCGAGCTGGCGGCCGAGGACGGCACCACCACCGTGCTGCGCGAGTCCGTACCGGTCCTCGCGGGCGAGGTCGTCGACGCCTCCGTGATGCGCGTCGCCGCGCTCCGGGCGTTCCTCACCGAGCAGATCGACCGCGCCAAGGCCGAGGGCGTGCTGTTCTCGGTGCACCTCAAGGCCACGATGATGAAGGTCTCCGACCCGATCGTCTTCGGCCACGTGGTGCGCGCGTTCTTCCCGCAGACCTTCGCCAAGTACGGCGAGGCGCTGGTCGCCGCCGGTCTGTCCCCGAACGACGGCCTCGGCACCATCCTCAAGGGCCTGGACTCCGTGCCGCACCTCGGCGCCGAGATCAAGGCGTCCTTCGAGGCCGAGCTCGCCGAGGGCCCGGCCCTCGCGATGGTCGACTCCGACAAGGGCATCACCAACCTGCACGTCCCCAGCGACGTCATCGTCGACGCCTCCATGCCGGCCATGATCCGCACCTCCGGCCACATGTGGGGCCCGGACGGCCAGGAGGCCGACACCCTCGCCGTCCTGCCGGACAGCAGCTACTCCGGTGTGTACCAGGTCGTCATCGACGACTGCCGCGCCAACGGCGCCTTCGACCCGGCCACCATGGGCTCGGTCCCCAACGTCGGCCTGATGGCGCAGAAGGCCGAGGAGTACGGCAGCCACGACAAGACCTTCGAGATCGCCGCCGCGGGCACCGTCCGCGTCGTCGACGCCGAGGGCAACGTCGTCCTGGAGCAGCCGGTCGCCGCCGGTGACATCTTCCGGATGTGCCAGACCAAGGACCTGCCGATCCAGGACTGGGTCAAGCTCGCCGTCACCCGCGCCCGCGCCACCGGTAACCCGGCCGTCTTCTGGCTGGACGCCGAGCGCGCCCACGACGCCGTCCTGATCGAGAAGGTCAGGACGTACCTCGCGGAGCACGACACCGAGGGCCTGGACATCAAGATCCTGTCCCCGGTCGAGGCGACCGCGTTCTCCCTGGAGCGCATCCGCCGCGGCGAGGACACGATCTCCGTCACCGGCAACGTGCTGCGCGACTACCTGACCGACCTGTTCCCGATCCTGGAGCTCGGCACCAGCGCCAAGATGCTCTCGGTCGTCCCGCTGATGAACGGCGGCGGCCTCTTCGAGACGGGCGCCGGCGGCTCCGCCCCCAAGCACGTCCAGCAGCTGGTCAAGGAGAACTACCTGCGCTGGGACAGCCTGGGCGAGTTCCTGGCCCTCGCGGTCAGCTTCGAGCACCTCGCCACGACCAAGGGCAACGCGCGCGCCCAGGTCCTGGCCGACACGCTCGACCGCGCCACCGGCGCCTTCCTCAACGAGGACAAGTCCCCGAGCCGCAAGCTCGGCGGCATCGACAACCGCGGCAGCCACTTCTACCTGGCCCTGTACTGGGCCCAGGAGCTGGCCAGGCAGACCGACGACGCGCAGCTCGCGGAGGCGTTCGCGCCGCTGGCCAAGACGCTGGCCGAGCAGGAGCAGACCATCGTCGGCGAGCTGATCGCCGTCCAGGGCTCCCCGGCCGACATCGGCGGCTACTACCAGCCCGACCCGGCGAAGGCGGCGGCGGTCATGCGCCCGTCGGCGACCTTCAACCAGGCCATCGCGACCCTGGCCTGATCCGACAGCGGCACCCGTACCGCCCCGGCCGGCACCGCGCCCGGCCGGGGCGGTCCCCTTTCCCGGGCCCTTCCCGGGATTTTCCCCGCCGACCTTCGCGGACCGCCCGCGAAAGTGCCGCCGCGCTGGCACGATGGGGAAATTCCGGCGCCGCTCGCGAGGGGGAGCAAGCGATGGTCGAACTAACCGTGGAAGAGCGTCAGCGGCTCGTCACCCTGCTGGCCGCCGTGCCGGTCCTCGGCTCCCCGTCCGGGCGCGCCGAGATCCTGACCCTGGCAGGCCTGGGCGATCTCGTCCCGCACATCGACCTCGAAGGCGCCACGCTCGTGGCGGTCAGCCGCGTCGTCACGCACCTCTCCGGGTACGGCAGGGTCTCCTACGACCACGAGGCCCTCGGCCTCCTGCTCAATGTGATCGCCACCCTCACCGGCAGGGAGCAGCAGGACTTCATCGCCGCCCTGCTGCTGCGCCACCGCATGATGGTCCCGGTCTCCCCGGCCCCGGCGGTCGCCGCCTGGAAGGGTCCCACCAGCCCCGAGGGAGTCGAGGAGAAGATCATCGCCGCCAATACGCTGCGGCCGGTCCACTTCCTGGAGCTCGCCCTGGCCGCCGCCCGGCCGGTCTGCCAGATCGTGGTGGACCACACCACCGGCCGCTGGACCGGCACGGGCTTCCTGGTCGCGGACGACCTGCTGCTGACCAACGAGCACGTACTGCCGCACGCGGACCTGCTCGGCAGCGCCCGTTTCCTCTTCAACTACGAGGACGACTCGGCGGGCCGGCCGCGCCCGGTGCACGCGGCCCGCGCCACCGGGCGGCTGTACCTCGCCGACGCGCGCCGCGACTTCGCGCTCGTCGAGCTCGCGGAGAGCCCCGGCAGCGAGTGGGGGCACCTGGAGATATCCGGGGCGCCGCCCCGGCAGGGCGACCGCGTCAACATCGTGCAGCACCCCGCCGGGCGGCCCAAGCAGATCGCGTTCCAGAGCAACTTCGTGGAGTACGTCGACGCCGACGTCGTCCAGTACGTGACGGCCACCCTGCCCGGCTCCTCCGGCGCCCCCGTGCTCACCGACGACTGGCGGGTCTGCGCGGTCCACCACGCCGGCGGCAACCTCCAGGAACCCGCCACCGGCAGCTACTACTACCGCAACGAGGGGATCCTGCTGAGCCGGATCCTGCGGGAGCTCCCGCCCGACGTCCGCTCCCGCCTCGGCTGATCACCCGGCGCACGCGCACCCCGGAGAGACCGCCATGCCAGATTCCGACCGCGCCGGGCTGCGCGGCAGACTCATCCAGAGCTTCGCCACGCTGCCCGGCATGAACGACCCCGGGCAACGGGCGTTCCTCCTGGAGAGCGCCGGATACGGGGAGTCGCTCCTGCACATCGCCCCCGGCACCACCACCGTCTCCTTCTTCACCTCGCTCGTCGCCCAGGTCGCCCGGGACGGCCCGCGCGCCCTCGCTGACTTCGTGCGCGCGCTCGCCGCGGTGGCGGTCGTCGGCGTGGACCGCCAGGAGGCGATGGCCCGGCTCGCCGACGAGGTCGCCCGGCTCGACCCCGCCGACCTCGACGCGCTGACCGCCACCGGCACGCCCTTCGCCGGGCTGCGCGAGCGTGCCCGGCGCGCCACCCTGCGGGAGATATCCGAGATCGGCTCCAAGTACCTGCGCGAGCTCTACTTCCGCCACCATGAACTCGAAGAGCGGGTCGAGGAGTTCCTGGCCAACGACAGCACCTGTCTGCTGGTGGTCTCCAAGCCCGGCCGGGGCAAGACCAATCTGCTCTGCTCGCTCGCCGAGCGCAGCCTCGACGACTCGCCGGTGCTGCTGATGTCGGCGCGCGTCCCGGTCTCCGAGCCGCACGGGCTGCTCAGCCTGATCGCGACCCGCCTCGGCTACGGCGCCGACTGGCCCGGCTGCTTCGCGGACCTGGCCCGCACCGCCGCACCCGGCCGCCCGCCGCTGCTGCTCCTCGACGCGATCAACGAGTCCCCGGCCAAGCCGGACGCGATGAAGGCGGCCCTGCACGAGCTGCTGCGGCAGGCCGAGAGCGCCGGGGTGAAGGTGGTGGTCACCTGCCGCACCGACTTCTGGCAGTTCTACCGCGCCCCGTTCTGGGCCAGCTACGTCTGGCGGCGCGAGCCCGTGCAGAGCGGCCCCAGGGTCACCCCCGCGACCCGGGTCGAGGACGTACCGCTCTTCCCCCTCGCCTCCTTCCCCGGGATCGCCGCCGCCTACTTCAGCGCCTTCGGCATCCGGGGGCAGCTGCGCGGCGAGGCCGCCGAGCGCTGCCGGCACGCCCTGGTGCTGCGCATCCTGTGCGAGGCGTACCGCGACCGCGACATCGGCGTGGTCGAGGACTTCCGGCTCTTCCGCCTCTTCAAGCTGTTCTGGGAGCGCAAGGTCGAGCAGGTCGCGTACGCCACCTCACTCAAGGGGAAGGGCGCGGTGGCCGAACTCGTCCTGGACGTGGCCCGGTTGATGCGGCAGAGCCGCTCCACCTCGGTGCCGCGCAGCGCCGTCGCCGCCACCCTGCGCGCCACGGCGGCCGAGCTCGACACCAGCGACTCGCTCTACAGCCGGGTCATCGACGAGGAGATCATCCTTGAGGAGAGCATCGACGACGAGATCGGCGTCCGCAACGTCGTCTTCATCTACGACCGCTTCGCGGAGTACGTACTGGCGCTGAGCCTCTACCTCGACCAGGGCTGGGAGGCCAAGCACCCGGACGACATCGCCGCCGACGCGCTCGTCCTGATGGCGCAGGAGCCCGGATTCGCCACGCTGCGCGGCGCCCTCGAATTCCTGGTGCTGCGCCTGGAGGACCGCAGGGCGCCCGACGCGGCGCACACCGCGGTGATCAGGGCCATGCTGGAGCGCGACTGGAAGTGGCGGGGCATCGGCACCCAGCTGGTCTTCCAGCTGGACCCGCACGGCACCCGGTTCTGGGACTTCGTGTCCGAACTCGCCTCGCAGGAACACTATTTCGTACGCCGTATCGTCGCCGACCAGATGGACCGCCTCGCGGTGACGGGCGGGCCGCAGGTGCTGCGCTCCCTCAACCGGCTGCTGTGGGACGTGAATCCGACAGTACGGGCGTCGGCGCGCCGCACCCTGCTGCGGCTGCCCGCCGATGTGGCGGTGGAGGAGGTCCGGCTGCTGCTGGCCCGCCCGGACCAGGACGCGGTGGAGCTCGCGGCACGGCTGCTGGTGGGCACTCCGGACGGCGGCCCGGGGCTGCCGGCCGAGCACGTGGCGCAGGTGGCCGCCGAGCACGCCTCGCACGGGCGCCTGCCGGACGCGGTCCTTGCCGTAGTGGAGGAGACCCGGGGGATCGCGTACACCGAACTGCCCTGGCTGGCCGAGTGCGAGGAGGTGTTCGCGGCGGCGCCGGGGCGGTCGGCCGGGCGCTGCCGCGAGCGCGTCCGGGCCATCAGGCTGCGCCGGGAGGCCGAGCTGGAGCAGGACCGGCTGTTCCTGAGGAAGTTGTACGAGCGGATCGGTCAGGAGCGCGGCGCGTCCGGGCTGCCGGAGGCGCGGAGTGCCGCGACCACGTCCTTCCTGCGCGCCCTGTGGCAGCGGATGAAGGCCGAGGGCGCTCCCGGGCCCCGGCTCAAGCGCCTGGAGGCGGAGTCCCGCAGCTGGCTGTTCACTTCCGCGATGACCGACCTGTGGCATATCGGCCGCCGGGTCCTGGGCTCGCCGGGCCTGAGGAGCGGCCCGCAGGAAGGCCGCCACGAGTGGGTCTACTTCTGCACGCGTTCGGCCGGTCTGGCCGGACACCAGTTGGAGGAGAGGGAAGCCCTGGCACTGGCCCACCCGGAACAACTGGTGCTCTGGATCTGGGAGAGCGAGCAGGTCAGACGGGCGCGGGTGAGCGGCGTCGATGCGCTCGTGGACCGTCTGGTGAGAAGGCCGGTGGAGCGGATGGCCGAGGAGTTCGAGGTGTACCAGCACCAGGAGCAGCTGGCGCAGACCGCACTCGCCGATCTCCTTGAGGCGCTCTGCCGGGTGCTGCGCGGCAGCCCGACGGCTCCCGCGCAGGTCCTCGCGCCGCTGGTCGTCTGGCACGAGACCCGGGAGAGCCGGGTGGTCGACGCGGCCCTTGACGAGCTGCACTGGATGGACCCGGACGCCTTCTGGTTCCTCCTCCAGTCCTTCCTCAACCACCCGGACCAGCGCCTGATCGACGCGGCCTCGCGGGCCGGGGAGCGGGCCGAACAGGCCGACGAGAGCGGGTCCGACCGGCGCCGGGAAATCCTGGACGGCCTTGCGGAGATCGTCAACGAGATCGCCGGGGTCCCCGTCGAGGACGTCCGGATGGGGGAGCGTTTCGCCGAGGACCTGGACCTCGACTCGCTGTCGATGGTGGAGGTGGTGGTGGCGGCCGAGGAGCGTTTCGACATCCGTATCCCCGATGAAGACGTCATGGGCGTACGCACCGTGCGCGCGGCCGTCGACTACATCATCAACGCGCCTTTGCGCAGGCGCAGGTGACGTGTTGTCAGCCGACGCGTACGACCGCGCGCTCCGCTTCGGCCGCACCGCGCTCCGGCGCGGTTCCTTGCGGCCACACCGCCGTCGCCGCCCCCGCCGCGCCCAGTGCGATCACCCCGATCACCCCCGCCGTCACCGGCACCCCCGCCCCGGCCGCCAGCCACCCGGCGAGCGGATACGTCAGCAGCCAGCAGCCGTGGGAGAGGGAGAACTGGGCGGCGAACGCGGCCGGGAGGTCGGCCGTGGCCGTGCAGCGCCGGATCAGGCGGCCGCCCGGGGTCAGCACCGCCGAGCTCGCGGCGCCGATGGCCGCCCAGGTCACCAGTAGCCCGGCCCAGCTCCAGCTCCCGGCGGGGGCAAGGGTGGTGGCGGCCACCGCGACCATGACTGCGGGCAGGGCGTAGGCCGCCGGGAGCATCACCGCGCGGTCGCTCGTCCGGGCCAGGAGGCGCGGGAGCCACAGCGCGGCGGCCATGGAGCCGATCCCGTACGCGCCGAGGGCGAGCGAGACCGCTCCGGCGGACTCGTGGAAGTGGCCCCTGACCACGACGACCGTGTTGACGAACACCATCGCGCCCGCCGCCGCGACCGCCAGGTCGAGGGCGAGCAGGGCCCGCAGCCGGGGGTCCGCCCAGAACAGCCGGGTCCCGGACGCGGCCCTGGCACAGGCGCTCGTGGTGTGTGCCACCGGGGTCGCCCGGGGCAGCACGGCCGACACCACGAGCGCGGCGGAGCCCAGGAATCCCAGGGTGGTGCCCGCGAAGAGCCAGTGGTACGAGACCACGGTGAGCAGCAGCGCGGCGAGCGCGGGGCTCAGCAGGCTCTCCAGGTCGTAGGCGAGGCGGGACATGGACAGGGCGTGGGTGTAGTCGCGCTCGGCGGGCAGGACTTCGGGCACGGTCGCCTGGAAGACCGGGGTGAACGCGGCCGAGGCGGCCTGGAGCAGGAAGATCAGGACGTACACCTGCCAGACCTGCGAGACGAACGGGAGCGTCAGGGCCACGCCCGCGCGGGTCAGGTCCGTCGCCACGAGCAGCGCCCGGCGCGGGATCCGGTCGGCGCAGGCTCCCACGAGCGGGGCCACTCCCACGTACGCCACCATCTTGATCGCGAGCGCGGTGCCGAGGACCGCCGAGGCGTGGCCGCCCGCCATGTCGTAGGCGAGCAGGCTGAGCGCGACGGTGGCGAGGCCGGTGCCGAGGAGCGCGACGACCTGGGCGGTGAACAGGTGGCGATAGGTGCGGTTGCGCAGTACGGACAGCATGGGACCCGTCCCGGGGGCGCGAGAAGGTGCTGGGACTCCCATCGTAACCAATGTGTGCGTACCTATGCACATGTTTGGTGGATCAGGGCCGAGGACGGACGGTGGCCTCGTCAGTCGTGCGGCGGGAGGGCGCCGAGCTGGTGGTCGGCCACGTTCAGGGCCTCGTCGACCAGGCGCCGCAGATGGCCGTGGCGCAGCGAGTAGACCACCCGGCGGCCGTCCTTGCGGGTCGCCACCAGACCGGCCAGGCGCAGCTTGGCCAGGTGCTGGCTGACCGACGGGCGGGCGGCCCCGCAGGCCACGGTGAGGGTGGTGACATCGGCGTCGCCCGCGCCGAGCTCCTTGAGCAGGGCCAGCCGGGTACGGTCCGCGAGCAGCGTCAGCACGGCGACCGCGACGTCCAGGCGCTCGTCCTCGCCAGTGGTGTGCGGGTGCGGGGAGTGCGCATCTGACAGGTTCTCGCTCGCGCTCATCTCCCCATCGTAGAGGGCCGGTACGGGCCTGAGCGGTCTCGGGGAAGTGGGGCACGTCCCCACGCCGTCCGGCACGGCACCTCGCCGCACTGCCGCATCACCCAAGTACGTCCAGTACGAGGGCGATACGGCAGCACGCCGATGCACCGCACCGGACGAGGCGGAAACGCACCCCACTTCCCCGAGACCGCTCAGCCGGGTGGCCGGCCCGCACCGGTTCGCCGTTCAGCGGGTCGGTATCACGCCGCCGTCGACGCGGACGACCTGCCCGGTGATGTGCCGGGCGGCGGGCGACGCCAGGAACCGTACGACCTCCGCCATGTCCTGCGGCTGTCCGGCCCGGCCCACCAGGGTCTCCGCCACCCGGGCCTCGTGGAACTGCTCCGAGCGGCGGTCGCGGAAGAACTCCGTCTTCTCGACGTAGCCCGGCGCGACCACGTTGCAGGTCACCCCGCGCGGCCCGAGCTGGCGGGCGATGAAGATGTTCCAGCTGTTCATCGCCGCCTTGGCCGCGCCGTACGAGCCCGCGCCCCGGTCGGCCGCGAAGGAGCTGATGTTCACCACGGCCCCGCCGGCGGCGAGCTGCTTGTCGACGGCGGCCGTGGTCAGCACGGCGCCGAGCAGATTCGCCTCCAGGTTGGCCCGCCACCGTTCGGCCAGGCTCCGCAGATCGCCCGGCGGCGGGGCGTCGAACTCCCGGTTGCCGCCCGCGTTGTTGACGAGCACGTGCAGGACGTCCGGCAGCCGGTCGCGGAAGCCCTCCAGCTGCTCGGGGTCGGTCACGTCGCAGGGCAGCGCCGTCACCCGGCCGCCGAGCTCCTCGGCGGCCCGCAGCAGTACGTCCTCGCGGCGGCCGCTGATGACGACGTGGTCGCCGTCGGCGAGGAACGCCGCCGCTATCGCCTTGCCGATGCCGGTGCCGCCACCGGTCACCAGGACGGTTCGAGTCATCTCCACACACTCCAGGGGTCGTTGCGGTGAGGTAGGGCGGGGGCGCGGGGCGCACGTGTGGCGCCGACCGCGCTCAGGCCGAGGTGCCGAAGGCCCGGGCCTCCATCAGCTCGTGGCTCAGATAGCCGTCGTGCGGACTGGTCCGGCCCGCCTGGTACGTGGGGATGGGGCCCAGCAGGACCTTGCGGATCGACCGCTCCCGCAGCGCCTCGCGCGCCAGTGGCTCGTCGCCGCCGAGGATGGTGAGCGCGAGCGTGTCCCGCAGCGGGCCGAACCCCTGCTCGCGCCGCCACGGCAGGATCCACACGCACGGGAACGAGAGCTCGATCCGGGCGCCGGGGTGGTCCGGGCGGTCGCAGAGCAGTACGGCGGGGCGCAGCGCGCCCGACCCGTCCCCGAGGTCCGCGACCGGCCCCTCGGGATAGAGCGGGGCCGCCACGTCGACGGCGCCTTCCAGCCGTCCCTCCAGGTGCTCCCGCAGCGCCCGCGCCTCCGCGAGCGGCAGCACCGGCACCTGGGCGTCGGGCGACTGGGGCGGCGCCGGGGTCAGCCGTGCCAGGCGCTCGGCCACGGCCGCCGCCAGGGCCGCCGGGTCGGCGTCGGTGAACACGGCGGTCGCGTTGGTGCAGCGCATCCCCGCGTCGTAGCCGACCGACCGGCAGATCACGTCGACGGTCTGCTCGGTGATCTCACCGGTGTGCAGCAGCTTGGAGCGGCCCGGGCCGCGCAGGATGACCCGGCGGTCCTCGCCGTAGCGCCGGGCCGCCGCGTCCCCGCCGAAGACCAGGCTCAGATCGGCGGCCTCGACCAGCGCGTCCCCGGTGGCGTGGCTGCCGGGCAGCAGTGAGAGGTAGTGCGGGGCGACGCCCGCGTCCAGGAGCGCGGCGATCATCCGGGCCGGGGTGAACGGATCCCGCGTCCCCGGCCGCACCACCAGCCGGTACCCGCAGGCCAGCGCGGTGAGCCACTGGGTGTGTGTGCCGGGGTTGTTGCTGGGCGCGATCACGGCGAGCACGTCGCCGCGCCGGGTCCACACCGTGGAGATCTCCCCCGGGACCGGGGCGGCCGAGGCGCCGGCCGGGCGCTCGGCCAGGAACCGCGCCCCCACGCCCGCGAACGTCTCCGCGACGTCCCGCAGCGAGTGCCGGGCCACCGCGACGGGCACACCGGCGACCCGGGACTGGAGCTCGCAATAGGCCTGCGGGGAGAGCCCGTTGAGCGTCCCCGTCTCGAAGAGCTCGCCGGCCGCCGCGATGCGCTCCGGCTCCGGCGTCCGCTCGGCCCCGGCCCGCGCGTCCGCGACGGTGAGGCGCGCCAGGAGCGGCGGGGCGAGGTGGACGAGCGCCAGCAACGTGCCGTCGACGCCCGCGAGTTCGGCGCGCTCGGCCGAGTGCCTGGGCAGGCCCGCCCGGATCAGCGGGATCTCATGGAGATCCTTGGCCTCGGCCATCAGTAGACCCCCTCGACCACGGAGGTGCCCGCCGACTCGTAGGGGCGGACCCCGGAGAGCTCGATGCCGGGGAAGCCGTCGGCCGAGGCCCGGCGGGTGGCGAGGTCCCGCTCCAGGGTCGGCGGGGTGAAGTAGTCCCGGGTGAGCACGGTGATGACGACCCGGCCGTCCTCGTCGTCGGCGACGATCCGGTCGGGCTGTGCGGGGTCGACGAGTTCGACCACGGTGTACGGATAGAACGGGCGGAAGACACACGGTGCGGCGTCGCCGGGCCGGGGGGTGCGCTGGGGCGCCACGCCCATCATCGTGTTGCCGTACGCACCGGCCAGCTTGGCCTGCGGGAACAGCTCCTCGTCGATCAGGCGCAGGGTCTCGCCGTCCATGCTGGTGCCGCCCCAGATGATGCCGCGCACGCTCTCGCGCAGCAGGGCGAACACGTCCTCGCGGGCGCCGATGGACTCCAGGATGCGCGGGGTGGTGGAGATGCCGCGGATGTCCTGGGTGTGCAGGACGTCCCTGACCTGGTCGAGGATGTGGTCGACGTACCTGCGGAACTCGGTCTGGCGCCCCTCGCTGACACAGCGCCGCACCCAGCGCGGGTCGAGGTCGACGAAGTAGCAGAGCATGCCGCGCAGTTCGGAGAGGGTGCTGATGTTCTTGGCCATCACGTGCGGGCCCGTCGGGCCGATGTGGAGCCAGTTGCCCTCGCCGGAGGGGAAGCCCTGCTCGTCGAGCAGCCGGCTCTGCCACTGGACGTTGCGGCGCCGCGAGGTGGCGTCCACGATCCGCTTGGGCGCACCGGTGGCGCCGCCCGACTCGTAGATCCCGTACCGCACCCCGGGCGCGCTGCCGCGCGGTACGAGCCGGTCGGCCGGTATCCGGCTCCAGTCGACCGGCACGTCCGCGAACAGGCGCAGGTCCGCGAGGCACTGGACATCGGCACGCGGGTCGAAGGAGAAGCCCTTGGCGCGTTCGACCCAGTACGGGCTGCCGGTCAGCGGCGAGAAGTGCCACTCCATGGTCGCGCGGACGAGGTCGTCGATGTCGGGCAGCTGGTCAAGTGGGGGCTCGAACACGGAAGTGAAGTCATCGGCCATCTCGGTTCGGTCCTGTCCGTTCTGGGTGGCGATCGGCGGCCCGGCGTCGCAACGCTCGGCGGGCGTAGAACAGTTGACTGATTGTCAGAGGTGCTGATTGTTGGCAGTATGTTGAGCGCGGGTAGGGGCGTCAAGACTCCCCGCGCATCAGTGGGGAGCTGGTCGCGCGGGTGAGACGCCCTGTACGGCCGGGGGGCCGGGCCCGGCCCCCCGGCCTCACCCCGCGGACGGTGACCCCGGACGGGCCCCGGGGCCGGGGAGCACCGCGGCCGGCCGGATGCCGTGCCCGGCGAAGGCGGCCAGAAGTGTCCTGGTGAGCCTCGGCCGGCAGATCACGGCGAGGGGCGCGGAGCGGCCGGGGCCTTTCGGAGCGGACGGTGCTCTTTGCAGACCGGGCCGCACCTCCTCGGGCGGGGCCAGCCTGCTCACCTGCAACCCCGCCGCCTCCGCGACCCGGAACAGTCCCTCGTCGCCCCAGTCCCACGCGCCCGTGGTGTGGATGTAGGCGTCGGCGTCGCCCTGGATCACCGCCAGGGTCTTGGCGCCGGGCGAGCCCATCGGGACCAGCTCGGCCCCGGTCTGGCGCACCACCGTACGGGCGAAGGGTGCCGGATCGCGCGTGTCGACCACCACCCGGGGCCGCTGCCGGGGGATCGGCGACGGGTGCCGCCACCCCGCGTCCCGGTCCGCCGTGCACACCACTTCGCACAGCGCGGGGACCGCGACGGCCGCGGCCACCACACCCCGCTCGCGCTCCCACAGCGCGAGCCGCACCGACCAGTGCGGATCCCCGTCGGCGTGGTACTCCTCGGCCGAGTCCAGCGGCTCGACCAGCCAGACCCGGCGTCTGCGCAGGGCGTCCGGCGGCCGGGAGGCAGGGCCGGTGAGCACGCCGTCGCGCGGATAGCGCGCACGGATCCGGTTGCGCAGCAGCAGCCCGGACCAGGTGCGGCCCAGCTGCGCCATCTTGGCGCCGCCGGGTGCGAGGCCGTCCTCGTGCTGCATACGCAGATCGAGGAGCAGCCGTCCGGCCGCCACCGTGGCGCGGGCCGCGAAGCCCGCGGCGAGGAAGTCGTCGGCGACGACGGTCCGTTCGGCGGTGCGCGGGGTCGCGGGCATCGGCTCAGCCTCCGGAGTCCGGCAGGAAATGGTGGAGGTGCGCCTTGAGGAAGTCCGCGACCGGGCGCGGCTCGTGCCCGGTCACGCGGTGCACGTCGTCGGTCACCGACTCGCCCGCGCCCTCGCGGAACTGCCCGAAGAGCGCGTCGAGTTCGGCCTCCCACGGCCGGTGCTCCCGGGCCAGCCACGCCGCGAGCTCCGGACCGGCGAGCTCGCTGGCCGATACCCGTACGGACATCAGCCCGGCCAGCAGCTCCGCGAGCTCCGCGAAGGTGGGTGCGGCCGGCCCGGTGAGGGCGTAGGTGCGGCCCTCGTGGCCCGGCTCGACGAGCACCCGCGCGGCCACCTCGGCCACGTCGTGCTCGTCGACCACGCTCACGCCCCGCCCGCCCGCCGGGTCGACGAGGACCCCGCGCCGCCGCACCTCGGGCGCGTAGTGCCGGATCAGCTCCTGCATCGGGTAGTTGGGGGACAGGATGGTGTACGGCAGATCCCGCTTGGCGAGGTACCGCTCGGTGATCCAGTGGTGGCGGGCCCCGGGCGCGGGGCTGTCCTCCCGTACCGCCGCCTGCCACGGCGACATCTTCACCAGCCGCGCGCCGACGTCGGCGGCGACGTCCACGGCGGCGCTCTGGCACTCGACGTCGCAGGAGGCCGAGAGGAACAGGCTCGTGCAGCCCTCGGCTGCCGCCCTGACCGAGGCCGGGTCCGACAGGTCCCCGGCCACCACCCGCACGCCCGGCCCGGCCGGGACCCGCTCGGGGTCCCGGGCCAGGACGGCCACCTCCACATCACGTTCCCGCAGCGCGCGGACCACGAGTCGCCCGAGCCCGCCGGCCGCGCCGATCACGAACACTGTCACGGCCGCAGGGCCCCTTCCGTACGTACGCGCTCGGTCTTCATCGGTCAGTGCTTGTGCTCGTGGTGGTGCTTGTGGCTCTGCGGGTGGTGCCCGTGGTCGCCGTGCCCCTCGGGCAGCACCCCGCCGTGCGCGGCCAGGTGGCAGGCCGGGCAGACCATGCGGCCGCGGTGGTCGTGCAGCGTCTCGACGCTGGTGGGTTCGCCGCAGTCCACGCAGAGGTCGGTGCGGGCCAGGTGCTTGACGCCGGGCGCCGCGGCCTCGGCCTTCTCGACCACCAGGATGTCGTCGTCCGCCACGTCGAGCAGCGCGGAGATCCGCTCGCCCTGCAGCCGCTCGAAGGCCGCCCGGTCCTCCAGGGTCGCGGTGCCGTCGTCGATCCGGCCGGCCAGCGCCCAGATCTCCTCGGTGCGGAAGACGATGCTGTCGGCCTTCGCCCGTATCCGCACCCCGGCGGAGCCGTCGCGCTCCCAGAGGGTGAACACATTGCGGCCCGCGTCCTGGTGGATCAGGTTGCGCTTGCCGTACGTACAGCCCGTGAGCACCTGGAGCGCGTCGACCGCACACGCGTCGGTCTCGGAGACCAGGACCAGGGGTGTGCCCGGGTCCTTCAGGTCGAGGGCGGTGAGGGCGGCCTCCGCGACGCGTACGCCGAAGGCGGCGCCGGGGCATTCGTGGCCGTGGAAGCGGATGACGTCGTTGTAAGCCTGGGTGCGATCCATGACGACCTCTTGATGAGTGAGAGACGGAAGGGTGCGGTACGGGTACGGGTGCGGGGACGGCCGGGGCGGTTCAGGCCCCGGCGGTACGCATTCCGGGCAGCGGCGGGACGATGCGGACGGTCGCCTCGCGGTCGTTGTCGCCCTCGAAGAACGCCCGCAGGACCGGTCGGTGCAGATCGACGACGGACAGGATGAACGTCCACTGGCCCGACTCGGCGGCCAGCACCCGGTCCAGATGGGTGCAGGTGTCGCGGACCGGATCGTGCGGCCAGGGCACCCGGTGGGTGTGGTAGTTGCCGAACAGCACCCAGCCGGCGTCGTCGCAGGCGTCGTCGATGTCCATCAGCTCGCGCGGATCGGCGATCCAGCCGCGCTGGTCCATCGGCGTCTCGGACGGGATGGCGTGCTCCTCGACCACCTCGTCCATCCGGGCGCGGTGGCCGCTGTCGTGGCGCATGTTGACGATGAGCGGGAAGACGGAGCCGACCTGGATGCCGCCCGGCACCGGGCGGCCCGCGAGCATCCCGAACGCCTTGCGCTCCTCGGTCTCGCCCGCCAGGTAGTGGCCGGTGAACTTGCGTACCGCGTGGGCCACCAGGCTGGAGTAGAGCGGACGGGGGAAGACGATCTCGCGGGCCCGGGATATCTCCCCGGTGCCCGGCTCGGCGGTCGCGGGCGCGGCGCTCATCGCGCGTCGCCGCCTGCCGCCTGCGCGGGCCGCGCCAGGGCGGCGCGGGCCCCGGCCACCGCCCGGCCGGTCAGGGCGACGGACTGGCCGAGATAGGTCGTCGGGTCGAAGATCTCGTCGAGGGCGGCGGCGTCCAGCGGCGCGCCCGCGAGCCCGTCGCGGCCGGTCACCTCGCGCATGGAGGAGCCGTTCTCCCTTGCCGCCTGGACGAGTTCGTACACGTACTCATGGGCGGTCTGCTTGCCGATGTGCTTGCCGAGCGCCAGCATCAGCTTCTCGGTGGCGATCTGCTCGGCGACCGCGGAGACGTTGGTACGGATCCGCTCCGGCCGCACCGCGAGGCCGCCGATGAGGTGCGTGACGATCTCGCACGCCGAGAGGGCGTAGTGCGAGGCGTCGGGCACACAGGCCCATTCGATGCGCAGGGACCGGGAGTCGCGCTCGTGGTCGCCGCCCATGCAGGCCAGCGCGTTGGCCATCTGCGCGGCCGTGAGCCGGGCCATGACGACGGCCTGCTCGCACGCCTCCGGGTTGCGCTTGTGCGGCATGGTGCTGCTGCCGACCTGGCCGTGCCGCCAGCCGATCTCCAGCTCGCCGAACTCGGGGCGGGACAGGACGCGCACCTCGTCCCCGATCCGGCCCATCGTCCCCGCGACCATGGCGAGACACGACACGAACTCCACGACCCGGTCCCGCGACACGTGCCAGCCGACCGCCGGCGCCGCGAGCCCGAGGCGGCCGGCGAACGCGTCCAGGAGCGGCAGCGCCAGCTCGCCGAACCCGGCCATGGTGCCGACCCCGCCGAAGAGCTGGGCCGCGAGGACCCTCGGCCGCAACTGCTCGATGCGCTCCAGATGCCGGACGATCTCGTCCAGCCAGCTGGCGATCTTGACCCCGAAGCCCATCGGCAGGGCGGGCTGGGCGTGGGTGCGGCCCAGGGCGACGGTGGCGCCGTTGGCCTCGGCAAGATCGGCCAGCTGCCCGGCGAGCGCCCGCAGCAGCGTCTCCAACTCGTCCAGGACGTCCCGCATTTCGAGGACCTGCGCGGTGTCCTGGATGTCCTGCGTGGTGGCGCCGTAGTGCACGTACTCGCCGGAGCCGCCCTCGCAGGAGGCCTGGAAGACCCGCAGGAATCCGACGAGCGAGTGGCTGGTGCGGCGGATCTCGGCCTGGATGGCGGGCAGGTCCAGCCGGTCCACCCGGGCGGCGGCCGCGATCATCTTGGCGGCCGCCGCCGGGATGATGCCCAGCTCGCCCTGGCTCAGGGCGAGCGCCGCTTCGACGTCGAGCCATCGTTGGTACCGACATCGGTCACAGAAGATGCGGTGGCTGGCCTGGGTGCTGTACCGGTGCCCGTAGAACCGCGAGTCGGTGATGTGACTGCGTAAGTGGGCGCATTCGGCGTCGGCCGGAGGCTGACTGGTGGCCGGGGTCTGCGGCGAGGGTGCGGTGGTCATGACGGTCGCCTCTCGGACTTCAGCGGGGTACGGACGGAACGCCCCCGGCCGCCGCGGGGCGCGGGGCGGGCCGGGCGGTAGGGACTTGCGCCGTAGGGCTTGTCGCCGGGCGCCACGATCGCCGAGGCCGCGATGTCGGCGGCCACCTGACGGGGGCTCACCCGACGGTCGCGCGCTCCGCAGAGGATGTCCCCGACGAGCTCGCGCATCATCGCCCCGATGGTGTCGAGCACCTCGGGCGCCGTCGGTGTGGCGCGGGGCCCGAAGAGCGCCTCCATCGACGCCGAGCCGCCGATCCCGCCGATGAAGTCGGGGACGACCACGACTCCGCGGTCGAGCAGGAGTTGCTCGGCGGTGGTGCTCAGCCCGCAGTTGGCGCCCACGGCGACGATCGGCACCGGCAGGACCGCCGCCTGCGAGGGCGTGACCGCGTCCTCGCCGCCCGCGAGGACGAGTACGTCGGCGGGCAGCTCCAAGAGGGCCTCGCGCGGCAGCCGCATCGGCTCGGCCAGCAGGCTCTGGACCGGGCGGCGCTGGTCGAGGGTGAGCATGCGCGCGATGTCGAGGCCGCGCGGATCGACCGCGCAGCCGTACTCGTCGGCCACGACCGTGATCCGTACGCCCGCCTCCAGCAGAGCGAGCGCGGCGGCCCGGCCCAGGTTGCCGAAGCCCTGGAGGGCGACGCTCACCTGGCTGTCGCGGCGGCCGGTGTGGGCGGTGGCGGCGAGCGCGGAGTGGGCGAGGGCCTGGCCCGCCCGGCGCTGGCCGAGCGTCAGCAGGCCGACCCGGGTGTTGAGCAGGTCCATCCGGGCGCGGAACTCGTGCTCGGTGATCCGCTGGGCCCGCCGGACGGCGGTCTTGGCGGAGCCGATGCCGAGCGCGGCGGCCATCCGGTCGAGCTCCTCGAACCGGGTGCCCATGTCGCAGCCCATGCTGAAGCGGGTGGTCAGCTCTGTGGCCAGGAAGGCGACGAACCGGCGCAGCACCTCCACGCGGTGCGGCCCGTGCGGGTCGTAGGCGATGCCGCACTTGGCACCGTCGACGTTGACCCCGAGCACGCGCTGCTTGAGCGTCATGCGCCCCGCGAGGGTCTGGAGGGTTTCGGCGGTGAGTCCGGCCTGCATACGGCACCCGCCCGCCGCCAGGCGGCAGTCGGTGGCGTCGTACACCAGGTAGCCCGGACAGTGCACAACCGGATCTGCATACTCGATGACGCTGACCATGGTTCCCCCGTCGGTCATGAAGAGCGCGCATATGGAGGCGCGCAAAATTGAGCAAGATAGATTGTCTGCTACAGTGACAATCAGGTGCTCTGTTGAACCGGGAGCATGGCCGACCGGTGACTTGGGAGTCAAGGGTCCTGTTACGCGGCCCTCATGATGGACCGTCACCACTGGAGGGTGAACCGAAAAAGTGGTGGCGAAGCGGGAACCGAACAGTGGGACACGGCCGTTGTTCCAGGGGTTGCAAGGCTGGCACGGCTTCCTTCTCCGCAAGGCCGGCCAGCGCTTCACCGAACAGGCCGAGCAGGCCCTGGTCCATCTGAACATCACGCTGCGTCAGTTCGGGGTGCTGAACGTGGTGGACTCCGAGCCCGGGATCAATCAGCGCATGGTCGGACAGACCCTGCGCATCGACCGGACGACCATCGTCGGCCTCGTCGACGACCTGGAGCAGAAGAACCTCCTGGAGCGCCGTCGCGGCGCCGACCGCAGGACCTTCGCGCTCTATCTGACCGACCGCGGCACAGTGTGCTTGCGGGATGCCGGGGACCTGATGGTCAAGATCCACGAATCGTTCCTGCAGCCCCTGTCGGTGGCGGAGCGCGATGTGCTGCGTGAGCTACTGCAACGGCTCGCGGTCGCGGACGATTCGTCGGCCCTTTAGCCGGGGCTCCAGGCCGGCGCGCCAACTCCCGTACGTCAACACTGTTTTGATGATCCGTCAGCCCATTGCTGTCCGTCACTCTTGCGCACCATGCGCAATTACGCCAGTCTGGCAGCGGGCTTGCCGTCCTGCCCGGATGCCCTGCGGACGCCGTCCGCCCGGCCGGGTACGGCGCCCTAAGCGGCACCGCCTCCTGTCGGGGGTCGCGGCGGCTGTATACATCAAGGGGTTCGCGCTCGCGGGGGATGGCCCCGGCAGACGTAAGTACCAGAACATCTCAGATTCCCAGGGGACACCGCGGTACGCCCGCGACCCCGCTCCCGTCTACGTACGCCCCCTCCCCAGGGACTCGGGGAGTGCGCGTCATGACATGCGACGAATCGATTCACCGCGGGCCCGGGCGGCCGCCTCCGGATGGTGCGCGAACCCCGGCCGGAGCTCCACGGCGTCGTAGGTGCGGTGGAACACCTCGGTGGTCGCCCCCGACATCGGCGGCACGATCCACGACCAGTCGGCGGGCACCGAGCGGCCCTTGTGTTCCTCGCGCTCCAAGTGCCGTACGAAGCGCCGGGACTCCGTGTGGTGGTCGGCCATGGTGACCCCGGCCCGGTCGAACGAGTGCAGCACGGCCCGGTTGAGCTCGACCAGAGCGCGGTCCTTCCACAGCGAGCGGTCGTCGGTGGTGTCCAGACCGAGCCGCCGGGCCACGCGCGGCAGCAGGTCGTAGCGGTCGGTGTCGGCGAGGTTGCGGGCGCCGATCTCGGTCCCCATGTACCAGCCGTTGAAGGGCGCGGCCGGATAGTGGATGCCACCGATCTCCAGACACATCCCCGAGATCGCTGGCACGGCGTGCCAGCGCAGACCCCACTCCCGGCTCCACGGGTCGTCGGGGTGGTCGAGCGGTACCTCCAGGACGGCGTCCGGGGGCAGTTCGAAGACGCGCGGCTTGTCGTCGACGCCCTCCACGACCAGCGGCAGCACATCGAACGCGGTACGCGGGCCGCCCGGCCAGCCGAGCCGCAGCGCCAGGTCGGTGAGCCCGGCGTTGCGCGGGTCGCCGAGGATCCGGCCGTCCTGGGCGCGGTAGCCCGCGTACCGGATGAGCTGCTCGTTCCAGATGCGCGGGGCCGGGCGACCGGGCGCGTCCGGGGCGAACACGGTGATCAGGGGCCGGATGCGGCCGCCGTTCGTGGCGTGGACCAGATGCTCGGCGCACGCCTCGGCGATCGGCTCGGCGTCGGTGAGGCCGCGCAGATCGCGCACCCGCAGCGAGCGCCAGTAGAGGCGGCCGATACAGCGGTTGCTGTTGCGCCAGGCCACCCGGGCGCCGAACGTCAGCTCCTCGGTGGTGTGCCGGTACGTGCCCGTGGCGCGGATCTCGTCGCGTATCTCCGCGAGTCGGCGCTCCGGCCTCCCGAGCGCGGGCTCCTCCGCGTGGTGCAGCCGGACGAACTCGGCTGCCTCCCGCCACAGCGCCCCTTCGGCCGGAGTCGGGCCGCCGCTCGCGGGGCGCCTCGCCCTGGCGAGGAATTTCCGTATCACGCGCGTACCTCCGGGCCCAACGACGATCGGTGGGCCCCGATGATGCCCGCGATCCGGACGCGGCGGACGTCCGTTACGGAGCAGTGATGGGCAATGGCGTGTTCGGATCGCGCGATGACCGCTTTCGATCGGGTCGGGGGTGGGTGCGACGGCGGCGCGGGACTGGCTGGGGGAGAGAGCCGGCCGCGCGGGACCGGGAGCACCCCCGTGACCCCCGGTCCCACGCGGCCCCGCTCGGCCCGTCGGCCGGGCCCTGCGCACATGGTGGCAAGGGCCGCATGTGCTCGGCGTCAACCGTCCGCTGGGTCCGCCCTCGCCTGGTGGCTGGCGCGCGGGCTGCCCGAGCCGGATGAGCCGGATGAGCCGGACGAGCCGGACGAGCCGGACGCGGGAGCCTATGGGGCGAGGACCGGCAGCGCGCGCGGGACCACATCCAGCGTGTAGCGGGCCGATCCGGTGTACAGCAGGTCCCCGTCGTGCTCGAAGAAGAGCGGCTCGCCGTCCGTGCGCTCCACCACCACCCGGCGGCCCCGCGCGTACACCATCCCGTCCCGCCCCACATGGCTGCCGTCCCTGGCGAGGCGCACCATGTCCCGCAGCGGCAGTTCGGCGCCCGCCACACAGATGTCGAGCAGCCCGTCGTCCAGCACCGAGCGCGGCAGCGGCATGAACTGTCCGCCCCGCCGACGCCCGCCGCCCACCAGGACCGAGACGGTCGCCCCCGACTGCACGACGACCCCGTCCACGCTCACCCGGCCCCGGTACGGCCGGAAGGCGATCATCGTCCGCGCCACCGCTGTCTGATAGCGCCGCCGGCCCGGTCCCAGCGCGTCCCGCACACTGGTGAGCGCCTGCGCGGCGAGCCCCGACGAGGCGCCGAGCAGGGCCAGTTCACCGGTCTCGGCGATCCGCGCCAGATCGACGCGGCGCACGTGCGGCGCCGACAGGGCGGCCTCCAGGGCGGCGGGCCACGGGCGGTCGGACCAGAGCTCCTGGTAGAAGGAGTTGCCGCGACCGCCGGGCAGGACGAGCAGGGCGGCGCGCGGCTCCTCCCGCCCGGCGAGCAGACCCGTCATGATCTCGTGGGCGGTGCCGTCGCCGCCGACGCACACCAGTACGGCCGGGCCGCCCGGCCCGCCCGCGGTACGGGCGAGCTGCTGGGCATGGCCCGGCCGCTCTGTCACAGCCAGCTCGACGGGCGTACCGGCCCCCGCGATCCGTCGCGCGACCTCGTGAGCCATCTCCCGCGAGTACGTTCCCGCGGCTGGATTGGCCACCACCAGAACGGACTTGGGGGACGGACTCATCGACGGACACCTCGGCGCGCTCGGCGAAGCAGTGCTGTGGCGGAGAGGACAGGATTCGAACCTGCGCGGGCTGCTCGCGCCCGGCCCGGAACACGCCCGGAACCCCCGTTGGACCTCTTCGGGTACCTCTCCCATCGTCGTACGGATGGATCCTCGCGGGGGCCGCTGAGACCCCACTGAGACGACACTGAGACGCGTGTCCTACCCGGCCCGCCACACCATCACGCCGACCGCCCGGTGCGTGGCCCGAACCGCCGGCAGAACAACTGTTTCTGTACCCAGGGCAGTTGACTGCCGGCGCGCCGGTCATTACGACGGCAGCGCGGGGACGAGCGAAAGGCTGGGCTGTGCGATGGAGGACGACGATCCACGCTGTCTGCGCCCGGGCGAGGCCCGGACCCTGCTGGCCGGCCTCGACTGGCGGCGCGCCGTGGTGCTCAGCGGGCAGGAGGGCCGGCTCGCCCGGGGCGCCGTGGTCCCCGGTTACCGGCCCCGGGTCTGGCCCGACCGGGTGGCCCGGGCGCTGCGCGAGGCCCGCCCCGGCCTCGCCTGCCTCCTGGTGCAGGCCCGGCGTGAGCTCGTACTCGCCGAGGTGCGCTCCCGACAGCTGGCCCAGGCGCTCGCCTTCCGGGCCGACCTCGCCCTGATCGCGGGCGGCGGACCCGATGTGCGGGCGCGCCGGTTCGACGCGGATGTGGTGGAGACCGAACTCAGCCGAATTCTGGCCTCGTTGAAGGAGACGGCCTGCCGCCACACCGTGGTGGTCAGCCCCTTCGACTGGTCCGCCTCCGGTCAGGTGACCCCTGCCCAGCGCGACCGGGTGCGGTCCCGCCAGCGTCTCCTCGTGGAGCGGCTGGCGTCAGTGACCCTCCGTCATGGGGCGCTGCACATCGACCTGATGACGCAGCCGGACACCGACCCCGGGACGCTGTGGAGCCCGCAGCAGGGCCGCCTCAACAGCCGGGGCCACGCGCTGGCCGCGGCGGTGGTGGTACGGACGCTGGCGGCCCGCCTAACGCCGTAGGCCTCCGCGCTCACCCGCCGGGGCGGCGGCCCGCCTCGGCGCGGCAGGACCGGTCCCGCGCCCGTTCCCGTGGTCCGGATCGGCTCGGGTGAGCACGGCGGGCGGGGCGAGGCGCGGGACGTGCGGGGCCCTCGGCGCCCTGCCGGTGATCACGCCGGCCCGACCGCCATCTCCCGGTTCGCCCCCTCTCCCGAAGAACACGGGAAAGCGCCACCGCCCGCTGAGAGGACTCTGAGACGGGACTGGGACGCGCGTGTCAGGGAATTGGGGTCCACGGCTGCCACGATGCTCATGACAGGGGGGAATGTCATGAGCATCGGTACCTTCGCCGTTGACGGCGGCGACACGGTTCTCGGGGAATTACGGACCTACGGCGAGAACCCCAGCGCGTTTCTCGTGGTGAGCGAGGAAATGAGTACTTCACCGTGGCGGGCAGACACGGAGTGATCCCCTATCGGGATACCGGCGGCCATCTGCACCAGTCCGCCGGAGTGATCGCTTCCCACGACGGTCAGGAGCCCTTGCTGCGCGCCTTCACGGAATTCGCCGGGGAACGCCGCCGCAGAATAGTGGCCACGCGGCTGCGGCGCCCGGAAGCCGAGCTCTTCTCGCGCTGCGGCTTCACCGTGAACCAGGCGGGCTCGTCCTATTCGGTCTACCTTCCCGAATTCCGCCTTGGCGGCCCGCGCCTGGCGGAACTGCGGCTCGCGGTGTCCCAGGCGTGGCAGGCGGGGGTCGAAGTGGCTGAGAAGGTGGCGTACGAGGACATCGGGGCCGGTCCCGGCGCGGCCGAATCGGCCGACGGGCGGCGGGTGTTCGCGGGCCGGATCGGCAACGAGGTCGTCGCCTCCCTCACCTGTCTGCCGGTGTTCGGCACCCGCCCCGGCTGGCTGCACCACACCGCGCACCGGGTGCCGGGCGCGCCGGAGGGCGCTCTGGAAGCGGTCAACCTGGAGGCGGTACGGGTCTTCGCGGCCGAGGAGGCGCAGTGGCTGCACCTCGGCTTCACCCCGTTCGCCGGACTCTGTGCGCAGTACGAGCTGGGGTCGGCCAGTGTGCTGGCGGCGCGGCTGCTGCGGCTGGCCGCCGAACGCGGCGAGTGGCGGCACGCGGCGGCCGGGCGGCTGGCCTATCAGCGGATCTGGGACCCGCATCTGGTGCAGCCCGGCTATCTGGCGTGGCAGGGCCGGGCGGCCGCCGGGGCGCTGGGCGAGCTGCTGCGGCTCGCCAAGTCGCCCTGGCGGACGCCCTGATGGAGGCTCTGGCGGTCAGAGGGCGACCGGCTCCCTTCGCAGGATGTGCTGGAAGCGGGCGCGCAGCGCGTCCCCGGGCTCCAGGCCGAGACTGTGCGAGAGCCGCTGCCGGGTGCGGTGGTAGGCGTCGAGCGCCTCGGCCTGCCGCCCCGACCGGTACAGCGCGGTGATGAGCTGCTCGCAGAACCGTTCGCGCAGCGGGTACTGGGCGTGCAGCTGCTGGAGCTCGGTGATCACCTCGCGGTGCCTGCCGAGGTCGAGCTCGGCGTCGAAGAGGTGCTCGTACGCCATCAGCCGCACCTCGGTGAGCCGGGTGTAGGCGAGCCGGCTGATCATGCCCTGGCCGGTGTCGAGGAGCGCGGGCCCGCGCCACAGGGCGAGGGCCTCGGTGAGCAGCCGGACCACGCGCTCCGGCGACGCCCGGCGCGCGGCGGTTGCCTGTCGCACCAGGGCGGTGAACAGCGAGGCGTCGACGTCCCGTTCGGGCAGCGACAGCGCATAGCCGAAGCCGGACGTCTGGATGAGTCCGCGCAGCCCGTCGCGCCCCGTACGGGACTCGATGATGCGGCGCAGCCGGGCGACATGTCCCTGGAGCGAGTTCTCGGCGTTGCGCGGGAGTTCCTCTCCCCACAGCTCGTCGATGAGATCGTGGCGTGAGACGGGCCGGTTGGGCGACAGGGCCAGTGCGGCCACGATCGCCCTGAGCTTCTCGCCGGGAATCCGGAAGGTGAGATGGCCGTCGGTGATTTCCAAAGATCCGAGCAGGCGAACTTTCAACGTGCTTCCCCCGTGCTTCGTGCTGAATCCTATGACTCCGCCGACGCCTTGAAGGGATCTTCCGGCAGCGCCGGTGAATTGGATGATCTCCGCTCGAAGAGCGGGATCTTACCCCGTAACGAACATGGATGAAGAGTATTTGTCGCTTCTGACACGGTCAACGCAATGGAAAGTCGAGTGCCCCACTGTGAGGGGGCTCACGCGGGAGCGTGCCCACCGCCCAGGCGGATCAGCCTACGAGCCGGAGTGCGGTGTCCGACCGTCCCACGCTCACCGTCTGACCCCACGTCAACTCCAGTGCGTCCGACTCGATTCCGTCACCGAAGGCGACAAGGCGGTCCGACTCGACGGTGAGGCGCAGCCGCTCACTGCTCTCAAGTACCCCTTCCACCAGGCTCGTTCCGGTCGTGGGTGAGGGCCACGCCTCCCGTACGAACCAGATGAGCCGGGGATCGGCGGGGCCCGGCAGTGCGAGGTGGCTGCCGCGCTGCTGCCACAGCGAGCGCAGCCAGCCCGTGGACCCGGTGCCGGTGCCCACAAGGAGGCCGGAGGAGGCCTGGGGCTCCGGGGCGGCGGCCGGGTCGTCGGGACCCAGCCGGTAGCGGGCGGTCTGGTGGCCCGGCGGCCCCAGATAGATCTCGTTCAGCGCGAGCAGCCGCTGGGTGTCGTCCGCGACCGCCTCCACCATGGTCAGCTCATCGGCCCGGGTCGCGGCGGCGCTCGGCAGCAACTTTGCGGCGTCGGACGGGCGGTGGCGCACCAGCACGCCCGGGTTGCGGCCCGGATCGGTGTCGATGCCGACCACGGGCTGGCCCGAGAGGTACTTGGCCGCGTTGGCGACCAGCCCGTCCTGCCCGACCACCACGACCACGTCCTCCGGTGCGAACAGGAACCGGTCCAGATCGGCGCGCTCGACCCGCGACTGGCGCCACTGGAGCGGCACGGCCGCCGCCACCTCGGCGAGCGCCCGCCGGGTGCGGTGGTGGCGCTCGGCCACCTCGTCCAGGGAGCGCCCGCGCGAGGCGAGGAAGAACGCGGCCTGGCCGTGGGTGCCGTGCCGGGCCAGCAACTCCTCGTACTCCGTGGTGCGGTGGACGAGCACCGCGCGCGGCGCGAGGCTCACCGCTCCTCCCCGGCCGGGCGGGCCAGCTTGGCGAGCAGTCCGGTGAGCACGTCGGGGGAGAGGGTCAGGCTGTCGATCCGGGGCAGGTTCTCGGCCAGCCGGGTCGCGGTGAGCGCGTGGAGCGTCGCCGTGTCGGCGTCGGCGTGGACCCGCAGCCAGGCGGCCTGCGCCTGGGCGCGGGCCTCGCCGGTCGTGCGGGCCGCCTCGGCCTCGGCCCGGGCGAGCCGGACCGTACGGGCGGCCTCGGCCTCGGCACGCACACCGTCGGCGGCCGCGTTCTCCTCGGCCTCGCGGCGGGCGTTGGTGCCGCGCTGCTCGACCAACCGCTCCTCCCTGCGGGCGAGTTCGATCCTGCTGGCGAGCTCGTTCTCGGCGATGGTGCGCTCGCGCTCGACGGCCACCGCCCGGCGCTCGTACGTCGCCCGGTCGGCCTCCTGCTGGATCTGCTCGCGGGCCGGGGTGCGCAGCGCCCGCTCCACCTCCGGCTCGGGGCGGATGGCGACCACCCGGACCGCCACCACCTCGATGCCGGTGGCGGGCAGCCGGGGCTCGGCCGCGAGGCCGTCCGAGATCCGCTCGCGCACCGAGGCCACCCCGTCGACGAGGGCCGCCGCGAGCGGGGTGCGGGCGAGCACGTCGAGCGCGTGCTGCTGGGCGGTCTCGGTGAGCAGCGTGGACAGCTGCTCCAGCGGGGCGCCGCGCCAGACGCCGCTGTCCGGGTCGATCGAGAAGTCGAGCCGGGCGGCCGCGACGGCCGGGTCGCTGATCCGGTACGTGACGGTGGCCTGCACGGTGACGTCCTGGAAGTCGGACGTCCGGGCGTGGAAGGCCATGGCCAACTCCCGGTCGTCGACCGGCACTTCGGAGAGCGCGGCGGTCAGCGGCCGGAACCAGAAGCTGAGCCCTGGCCCGTCGTGGACGAGCCGGCCGCGCTTGTGGTGGCGGATGTGCGCGGTGGGCGCGGAGCGCAGATGGCGCCGGCCAAGTCGGCGGTCGATGTCGGCCATGGTGGGACCCCCTTGTGTGCCGTCCTCTGTTTTCGTCATGACGACGATATGGGGTCTTCTCGATATCGTCAAGGTGACGAAAGGATCCTCCCGGGGGCCACGGTTTTACCCGTCCGGTATCCGCGAAGCCGTTGACATGTACCGGCCGCGTCATGAATCTTAATGCTCGAAACTCCATGGTTCCAAGCATGAACGCGCATGCACTGCACCCTCGTTGTTCGGAAGTGGCTTCGGAATCAGCTTCGGAAGCAGCTCGGTACGAACGGAGAACACTCCTTGCGGAATCTTCGACACCGCCGGGGGAGAGTGGCCGCCGCCGTGCTCGCGGCGGCCGCGCTCACCCTCACCGCGCTCACGGTCCCGGCCGCCCCGGCGGCCCACGCCACCCCACCCGCAGGCACCCTCGACGGCGCCTCCAAGAGCGTCACCTGGCAGAGCCCGGTCTACCCCAAGGGCACGGTCGGCTCGCCCGACAAGTGCGGCACGCCCGCCGAGGACCCGGGCAACGCCGTCTGCGCCCGCTTCGACCTGACGGTGAACCCGCCGGCCGGCGAGTGGGACGACAACCCCGAGGGCGGGGTCCCCGTCTCCATCCAGTGGGAGAAGCCCACCGACGACTTCGACCTCTACATCTACGACTCGGCGGGCAAGAAGGTCGCCGAGAGCGCCGGGACCGCCGACCCCGAGGCCACCGTCATCCCCAAGGCATCGGGCACGTATCACGTGGTCGTCGTCCCGTACGACGTGCACGACAACTCCTTCGCGGGCAAGGCCTATCTGCCCGAGGCGAGCGACGCCGGGAACCTCACCGGTTTCACCGGCGGCCACGGTGCGTACGAGATCGCGGCGGGCGCGCTCAAGGCCCGCGCCGAGTTCTTCGAGGACGACACCCTGCGGCTGCAGGCGTCACCCGACGGCGTCCTCGCGGACCCGCCGGGCAGCCGCATGATCCAGCGGCAGCCGAAGCCGCGGCGGGCGACCAGCTCCTTCGACGCGGGCGCCTATTACGGGATCCGCGCCAAGGACACCGTCCTGCGCGTCTACAAGAAGCCCCTGCGGTTCGGGCTCTACAAGGCCGACAACCGCACCGCGATCTGGCAGGAGGCCGACCCGCTCCGCTGGACCACCGGCGGTCTGCGCCAGAGCCTGACGCGCGGCGCCACCGAGCAGTTCTTCGGCGGCGGCGAGCAGAACGGCAGCTTCTCGCACCGCGACCAGATCAGACACGTGGGCAACAACACCAACTGGAACGAGGGCGGCTACAACAACTCCCAGCCGTTCTACGTCTCCTCGGCCGGCTACGGCGTCTTCCGCAACACCTTCGCGCCCGGCGTCTACGACTTCGGCCCCCACGTCCGCACCGGCCAGCAGGAACGGCGCCTGGACGCCTACTACTTCACCGGTGATGTGAAGTCCGTGATCGGCAAGTACACCTCGCTGGTGGGCAAGCCGTTCATGCCGCCGGTGTACGGGCTCGAACCCGGCGACTCCGACTGCTATCTGCACAACGCCAACCGGGGCGAGCGGCACACCCTGGACGCGCTCAAGGTCGCCGACGGCTATGTGCAGAACCAGATGCCGCTCGGCTGGATGCTCGTCAACGACGGCTACGGCTGCGGCCACGAGAACCTCGCCGAGACCGGCCAGGGTCTCCACGCGCGGGGCGCCCAGCTGGGCCTGTGGACCCAGGACGGCCTCGACAAGCTCGCCGAGCAGGTCAAGGCGGGCCAGCGGGTCGCCAAGCTCGACGTCGCCTGGGTCGGCAACGGCTACGGCTTCGCCCTCAACGCCTGCGACCAGGCGAAGGCCGGCATCGAGGACAACAGCGACGCCCGCGGCTTCGTCTGGCTGCCGGTCTCCTGGGCGGGCGCCCAGCGCTGCGGCGTCCTGTGGAGCGGCGACCAGAAGCTGAGCTGGGACTACATCCGCTGGCAGATCCCCACCTACGCGGGCGCCACGCTCTCCGGTATCGCCTACAACACCGGTGACGTGGGCAGCATCTTCGCCCACGACCCGAAGATGTACGCCCGCGACCTCCAGTGGAAGGCGTTCCTGCCCGCGATCATGACCATGGACGGCTGGTCGAGCGACCTCACCACGCACAAGCCGCACGACCAGCAGCCGTGGCTGGACGGCGAGCCGTACACCTCCATCAACCGCAGGTACCTCCAGCTGAAGGAGCGGCTCATCCCGTACATGTACGGGCTCTCCAAGGAGGCGACGAAGACCGGCGTCGGCGCGGTCCGGCCGCTCTCCCTGGAGTACCCGGACGATCCCGGCACCCTGGGCCCGAACGCCAAGTACGAGTTCCTGGCGGGCCCGGACTTCCTGGTCGCCCCCGTCTACAGCGACACGGAGGTACGCGACGGCATCTATCTGCCCAAGGGCACCTGGACGGACTACTGGACCGGCAGGACCTACCAGGGCCCGACCACGATCAACGGCTACAAGGCGCCGCTCGACACGCTCCCGCTGTTCGTCAAGGGCGGCTCGATCGTCCCGATGTGGCCCAAGGGCACGCTGTCCTGGCAGACCCGGGACAAGGGCGAACTCGACTACGACGTCTACCCGCAGGCGGGGAAGTCCGCGTACACGCTGTACGAGGACGACGGCGTGACCCGGCAGTTCGCCCAGGGCTCCTCGGCCACGCAGAAGGTCCAGGTGCGCTCGACGGGCCGCGGCTCGGTCATCGAGGTCGGCCCCAGCGTGGGGAGTTACACGGGCAAGCCCGCCGCTCGCGCGTACCGCTTCACCGTGCACGCCGAGGCGGCGCCCGGCGCCGTCGCGGTCGGCGGCCACCGGCTGCACCGCTACGGCTCCGCGCAGGAGCTGGCGGCGGCGGGGCCGGGGTGGTTCTACGACGCCAGGACCGGTGTGACGGAGGTGAAGACCGCCTCGGTCCCGACCGCGAACGGCTTCACGGTCACGCTCGGCTGAGACCCGGCCGTACGCCAGGGGCCGCACCGGAATCCTCCGGTGCGGCCCTTGTGTGTGGGACTCGGCCTCAGACCGGCACGTGGACCGGTTCCGGGGTGCGCGGGGCCGGGACCTGCACCGGCTCCGCGCCGGTCAGCATGAGTACACCCCGCGCGGCGACCACTGCCGCGGCTGCCGCCGTGAGCCAGCCGAGCGGCCCGCCGTGGAACCGCTCACCGAGCAGCGCCACGCCGATCACGGAGGCCGCCGCCGGGTTGGCGAGGTTCACCACGGCGAGCGGCGCGGCGAGCCCGCCACGGAACGCGGTCTGCGAGAGCAGCAGCCCGCCCACCGCGAACGCCGCCACCAGTGCGGCGAGCAGGGTCGTCTGCCACCAGGCCATCGGCCCGCCCGGCAGTTCGCGGGCGAGCGAGGCGGTGACGGTCTGGGTGAGCGCGGAGGCCACGCCCGAGGCGACGCCGGAGGCGGTGGCGTGGCCCAGCCCGACGCGGCCCGAGCCGGATCCGGCGCGGGCGGCCACCGCGATCAGGAGCGCGGTGGCAGCCGCGACGGCGAGCCCCTCGCGCAGGCTCAGCGCGTCGCCGGGCGTCGAGGGCCCGGTCACCGAGATCAGGCCGGTCAGCCCCGCGAGCGTCCAGGCGGCGCCGCGCCATTCGCGCCGGGTGACCCGGCGCCGCTGGTAGTACGCGCCGATCGGCAGCGCCGCGACGAGGGTGAGCGCGCCCAGTGGCTGGACCAGGGTGAGCGGGCCGTAGTGGAGCGCGGCGACGTGCATCAGCGCGCCTCCCGCGTTGAGCCCGACGGCCCACCACCACTGGGGCCGGGCGAGCAGGGCGGCGAGTCCGCCGCCCCCGTTCGCGCAGGCCAGCCGGGACTGTGCGACGGCGGCGAGGGCGTACCCGGCAGCCGAGACGAGAGAGAGCAGGATGGCGAGAACCGCGGACTCGTTCATCGCAGCGCCTCCGCGAGCCGGGGAGCGTCGGCGCGGTCGTAGGCGCCCGTGCGCCCGGAGGTCAGGGCAGATTCCGGGGCACGGGCGGGTTCGGGGGCCACGGCGGGCTCGGCCGGCCGGGGCGTGGGGGTCCTGCGCACATGCACGGCGACGGTGCGACCGCCGCGTACCTGCTTCGGACGCGGCACGAGGTACAGGGCGGCGCCGAGCAGCGCGGTCGCGACGAGCGCGTCCAGCCAGTAGTGGTTGGCGGTGCCGACGATCACCAGCAGGGTGAGCGCGGGGTGCAGCAGCCACAGCCGGCGCCACCGTCCGCGGGTCGCCGCGATCAGGCCGATCGCCACCATCAGCGCCCACCCGAAGTGCAGCGACGGCATCGCCGCGAACTGGTTGGCCATGGTGTCCGTGTCCGGCGTCGCCGCGTACACCGACGGCCCGTACACCTGCGCGGTGTCCACGAGGCCGGCCGACGCCAGCATCCGGGGCGGCGCCAGCGGCAGCAGGATGTGCAGGGCGAGCGCGGCCGTGGTCACCAGCGCCAGGACCCGGCGGGACCACAGGTAGTGGGCGGGCCTGTGGACGTACAGCCAGACCAGGAAGGCGATCGTGGCGGGGAAGTGCACGGTCGCGTAGAAGGTGTTGGCGACGTGGATCACTGTCTCGTTGTGGAGCAGGAGCCGCTGCACCGCGCCCTCGCCGGGCAGCTGGAGCGCGCGCTCCCAGTCCCAGACGCGGTCGGCGTTGTGGAGGGCGCGCGTCTCGTGGCCGTTCGCCAGCTGCCTGCCGAACTTGTACACGACGAAGAGCGCGGTCACGAGCAGCAGCTCGCGCACCAGGGGCGGCCGGGAGGTACCGGTCGTCTCCGGTCCGGTGGGACGCCGGGTCCCTGGACGTATACCGGCAGCCATTCTCCGGCCCCTCTGAGCAAGAAATCGAGCAGAAATCGACAAGCGAACGTAGGAAGGCTAGATCGGATTTCATCGAGACGCAAACGTCTCGATACGTTTGCGTCTCGGTTGAGCGGCGCCTACTCTCGTATGTGCAGGAGCACTGCCCCACGCACCGGAGGAACGCGATGTCGACGCAGGCCGCGACGGCCGCCGCACGCCGTAGCAAGATCAGCCCAGAGCGGGAGCTGGAGCTGTACGAGGCGGTGCTCGACCTGTTGCGCGAGGGCGGCTATGACGCCGTGACCATGGAGGGCGTCGCCGCGCGCACCAAGTGCGGCAAGGCCACGCTCTACCGCCAGTGGAAGTCCAAGCCGGTCCTGGTCACGGCGGCGCTCGGGGCGAGCCGCTGCTCGTTCTTCACCGGGATCGACACGGGCACGCTCGCGGGCGACCTGCGCGAGGCGGCGCTGGCCGCGTCCCGCAACAAGGGTCGCGACACCGAGCTGATGGAGGCCGTCGGCCAGGCCTATGTGATGCACCCCGACCTGCGCGAGGCGCTGCGCGAGACCGTCCTGAACCCGGAGATCGCCGCGCTCGACGCGATGGTGCGGCGCGGGGCCGAGCGCGGTGAGGTGGATCCCGGCAACCGCGCGATCGACTTCGTCGCCCCGGCCTTCATGGGTGTCCTGCGCGTCGAACGGCTCTTCGAGGACAGGTTCGCGGAGGCGGACGCCCTGCCGGAGTTCGTGGAAGCGGTGATCCTTCCGGCGCTGGGTATCAGCTGACGCTCAGTCAGTCGCCGCTTCCCGTACGGGAGTTCATACCGCCAGCACCGTCACGCCCGCGTCGGTGAACCGGGCGGCGGTCTCCTCGGACACCGCCGTGTCCGTCACCAGCGTGCCGACCTGATCGGTCGCGCAGATCCGTGCGAACGTCCGCTTGCCCAGCTTGGTGGCGTCGGCGGCGACGATCACCCGCTCGGCCCGCTCGCACAGCAGCCGGTTGATCCCGGCCTCGTCCTCGTCGTGCGCCGAGGCGCCGTGGGTGACGTCGAAGGCGCCGACGCCGAGCACCGCGACGTCCATGGTGATCTGGTTGAGCACGCCCCCGGCCAGTGGCCCGGTGAGCTCGTACGACTGGGGCCGGGCGACCCCGCCGGTCACCACGATCTTGAACTGGGGCCGTACCGCCAGCTCGTTGGCGATGTTGAGCGCATTGGTCACGATCGTCAACGCCGGTGACCCGGAGGCGAGTTCGGGCCGTACGGCGAGGGCCCGTGCCACTTCTGTCGTCGTGGTGCCGCCGGTGAGTCCCACCGCCTCGCCGGGCGCGATCAGATCCGCCACGGCCTTCGCGATGCGCTGCTTCTCCGAGGCCTGCCGGGCCGTCTTGTAGCGCAGCGGCAGCTCGTACGACACCCCGTGCACGACCGCGCCGCCCCGGGTGCGGACCAGCATCTGCTGCTCGGCGAGCTGGTCGAAGTCGCGGCGGATGGTCGCGGCGGACACGCCGAGCGCGGTCGCCGCCTCCTCGACGTCGAGGCGGCCCTGCTCCACGAGCAGTTCGAGAAGCGCCTGCCAGCGGGCGTCGCGCGACATCCGGATCCTCTTCTCTCCCGTGCTCTCCGGCGCATTTCGCCGTGGTCACCGTCGGTGATGACTTTAACCCACCCCAAGATGCTTGATTGTGCTCGAAAGCTAGCTATATTTTGCAGAAACACGCATCCGGACACGGATCCGGGCCACGGATCCAGAGTGAGTGGGAGCCCGGCATGAGCCATGTCGAGAACGAACTCAGCAGCCAGCCCGAGTGCTGGAAGCGCGCCGCCGAGCTGGCGGTGCACCACAAGGACGCCCTTCCCGCGCCGGGCGAGCGGGTCGCCGTCGTCGGCTGCGGCACCTCGCTGTTCATGGCCCAGGCCGCCGCCGCCCTGCGCGAGAGCGCGGGCCAGGGCGAGACCGACGCCTTCGCCGCGTCCGAGTACCCGGCCGGCCGCTCCTACGACCGGGTGGTCGCGCTCACCCGCTCCGGCACCACCACCGAGGTCCTCGAACTCCTCGCCCAGGTGCGCGGCGGCGCCCGCACCACCGCGATCACCGCCGACCCGGAGACCCCGGTGATGCGGGCCGCCGACGACGTCGTGGTCCTGGAGTTCGCGGACGAGGAATCGGTGGTCCAGACCCGCTTCGCCACCACCGCGCTCACCCTGCTCCGCGCCCACCTCGGCCTGCACACCGAGCAGGCGGTCGCCGACGCGCGCACCGCGCTGGCCGAGCCGCTGCCCGAAGGGCTCGTCGGGCGCAGCCAGTTCACGTTCCTGGGCCGCGGCTGGACAGTGGGGCTCGCCCAGGAGGCCGCGCTGAAGATGCGCGAGGCATCGCTGTCCTGGACGGAGGCGTACCCGGCCATGGAGTACCGCCACGGCCCGATCAGCATCTCCACCGGCACCACCGCGACCTGGATGTTCGGCGAGGCCCCGGACGGGCTCGCCGAGCAGGTGCGCGCCACCGGGGCCCAGTGGGTGGCCGGGCACCTCGACCCGCTGGCCGAGCTCGTACGGGCGCAGCGCCTCGCGGTCGCCGTCGCGGCCGCCCGGGGCCTCGACCCGGACCGCCCGCGCCACCTCACCCGCTCGGTGGTCCTCGACGGCTCCTGAAGCACCCGACCGCACAGAGGACAACCGCACAGAGGACAGGGGAAGCACGATGCCACTCGCCCAGACCGGGGCCCTGGTCACCGAGGCCGCCGCCAAGCGCCGTGCCGTGGCCGCCTTCAACATCATCACGCTGGAACACGCCGAGGCCGTCATCGCCGGCGCCGAGGCCGCGCACTCGCCGGTCGTCCTGCAGATCAGTGAGAACGCGGTGAGGTTTCGCTACGGCCGGGTGCTGCCGCTCGCCCGGGCCGCCGTCGCCGCGGCCGAGGCCGCCGCCGTACCGGTGGCGCTCCACCTCGACCACGTCAAGCGCGACGACCTGCTGCGGCAGGCGGCCGACGCCGGATTCAGCTCGGTGATGTACGACGGCGGCCATCTGCCGTACGACCAGAACCTCGCCGCGACGCGTGCCGCCGCTGATTGGGCGCACACCCAGGGCCTGTGGATCGAGGCCGAGCTGGGTGAGGTCGGCGGCAAGAACGGCGAGCCGCCGCTGGACGCGCACGCGCCCGGCGCCCGGACCGACCCCGAGGAGGCGCGCGCCTTCGTCGCCGAGTCGGGCGTCGACGCGCTCGCCGTCGCCATCGGCAACACCCACGCCATGACCACCCGCACGGCCGCGCTCGACCACGGTCTGCTCGCCCGCCTCGACGCCGCGCTCCACGTCCCGCTGGTGCTGCACGGCTCGTCCGGCGTCCCCGACGACGAGCTGGCGGCGGCCGTCGCCGGTGGCATGGCCAAGATCAATATCGGTACGGCGCTGAACATCGCCATGACCGACGCGATCCGCGCGTATCTCGCCGCCAACCCGGAGGCGGTGGACGCCCGCAGCTATCTGACGGTCGGGCGACAGGCGATGGTGCAGGCGGTCACCCGGCTCATCGGGGTGCTGGCCACCGAAGCCTGACGCGCGCGGCGCGGCCGCCGGGCCCCCTTCCCCGGGC
>NZ_JBHWUR010000066.1:0-41670 GCF_042737755.1 Streptomyces sp. NPDC059994 | reverse complement strand
CGGGTGTCCCCCGGGCCGCCCGCCTCGGGCGTGCGTGTACGAACGGTCAGACGGACGGCGCGGGTTCGGGCTCCGGGGCCCCGGCCTCCGCGGTCTCGGCGAGCCAGGAGAAGACCCGGTCGTGGAAGAGCGTCATGGAGCCGGAGTGACAGTGCGCCCCCCCGCCCCCGTCCGCGGTGAAGACATGGAGGGTCTTGGGGGAGTTGAGGCCCGTGTACACCTTCTTCGCGTGTTCCAGACCGGCGAAGAACATGTCCTCCTCGGCGTCGAGCACCAGGACCGGACAGCGCACCTGCCCGACCACGTCCGCGAGGCCGAACGCGGGCATCCGGCGCAGCAGTTGGGCCGGGCTCTGGGCCCCGAACGTCCACATCGCCTGCCGCAGCAGCCAGCGCGTGAAGGTCTGCTGGACGGCGATCCCGTACATCACGGGGTTGGCGAAGTCGTCGCAGCCCTGCTCCACCCACTCGTGGACGAACGGCGGCAGCCACACCACGTCCCCGAGCTGCCAGACCGCGTCATGGGCGACGCACCCCGCGAGCCGGTGCTCGAACGCGGCGGCCCGGACGGCGAGCAGCCCGCCGAGGCTGGTCCCCACCAGCGTGACCTGTTCGGGGTCCACCCCGGGCTGCGCCAGCGCGAAGTCCACCACGGGCGTGACCACCTCCTCCCAGTCCGGCCGGAAGGTGAGCCCCTGCTCGCGCAGCACCGAGCCCTGCCCGGGCCCCTCGAAGCAGAGGACGTGGTAGCCGCGCGCCTGGGCGGCGGCCGCGATGAAGAAGTAGCCCTCCTCAAGGGTGGAGTCGATGCCGCCGTGGTGGATCAGGGTCGGGCGCGGCCCCGTGGAGTCGTCCGCGCGGTAGAAGTACCCCGGCAGCGAGCCGTCCCCGTACGGGATGCGGACGAACTCCGGCGGGCGCTCCATGAGCCCGGCCGCCGCGGCGAAGGTCTCCTTGGAGAGCCGCATCAGCCGCGCCGCCTCGGGGTCGTGCAGCGGGTCGTCGCGCAGGAAGAACTCGGCGGTGCGGTAATACGTGTGGGCGCGCAGCAGGGCGCCTCGGGCGTCGACGGTACGGCGCCCGGCGAGCGCGGCCGCGGCGAGGCCGTGGACGCGCTCGGCCAGTGCGGTCCACTCGCGCCGCCAGGCGTCCGTGTCGCCGCCGGGGATGCGCGAGGCGACGGCGATGATCTCGCCGAGCTGGGCGCCGCCGAAGTCGGCGTAGCCGGCCGCCCGTAAGGCCTGGTAGTCGAAGGCGGGGTCGTCGAAGAGGAACTTCATGGTTGCGGCTCCTGGGTGGGGAGGCGGTTCGGTGCCCGTCCGCGCGGCGGACGGGCGGATGGCGCTGCGCTCGCGCGCGGCCGACCAGTGCGTGCGCCCGGCGTCCGGTTTCCCGTTCCGGTGGGCGCGGCCCGTCTACCGGGGTGCGGGGTGGGTCCGGGTGCCGTCGAGGAAGGTGTCCACGATCGCCTCCGCGAACGCGGCGGACTCCACCGGACGCTGACGGAGGATCAGCCGTGCGAGCATCGGCCCCGTCAGCAGCTCGATGGCCTGGTCGACGTCGAGGCCGGGGCGCAGCTCCCCGCTGTCGAGCCCGTCGCGCAGCACCTGCCGCATGGCGTCCCTCCGTGCGGCGACCGCCGTGTCCTCGTACGCCTCCACCAGCTGCGGCCGGTGCACCGCCTCGCCGAGGAGGCCGGCGAGCAGGCGGTGCAGATTGGTGTCCTGGCCGCGGTGGCGGATCTGGTCGACCAGATCCACGAGACGCTCCCGCAGGGGCAGTCCGTCCGAGGGGGTGACGGGGACGTCGAGGCTGCTCAGGGCAGCGAGCACCAGCTCTTCCTTGTTGCGCCAGCGGCGGTAGATGGTGGCGCGGGCGACTCCGGCCCGCTGGGCCACCAGATCCATCGACAGCGCGCTGAAGCTGCATCCCTCGCCGAGCAGGCCCAGGGTGCTCTCCAGGATCGCCCGGTCGGCCGCGGGGTCACGCCGGCGCCCGCCGCGGGCGGTGCGCTGCGCGGGCGGCGCGGGGGCGGGCCCGTCCCCGGTCCCGTGGACGGGCCGGAGGCCGGCGGGCGCGGCGCCCTCGCCCTCCGGTGGAACGGGTGGTGGCATGCTCAGACCTCCGAGGAGTGGCGGACCCTGGCCGCTTCTTCCGCACCGGCGGGTTCGCCGGGCGTACGGGCGGGCAGCAGGAGCAGGCTGACGAGGGCGCCGAGGAAGGTGACCCCGGCGGCGACCAGCGCGGTGAGGTGCATCGCGGAGACGAACGAGTCGACGGCGTGGCCCGCGAGGCCGGCGCCGCGCGGGCCGAGCGCGTCGGCCACGGCGAGGCTGCTCTGCACGGACTCCCCGGCCTTGTCGCGCAGTTGGTCCGGCACGGCTCCCAGGTGGTCCGACATCCGGGAGCGGTACGCGGTGGACAGGACCGAGCCGAGGACCGCGACGCCGAGCGCCCCGCCCACCTGGCGGAAGGTGGTGTTGACGGCCGAGCCGGTGCCCGCGCGCCGACGGGGCAGGGCCGACATGACGGCGGCCGTGGCGGGCGGCATCACACAGGCGATGCCCACGCCCAGGACGAAGAAGACGGATTCGAGCAGCCACAGCGAGGTGTGCTCGTCGACGGTGGCGACGACGACGAACGCCAGGGTGGTCAGCAGCATCCCGGTGGCGCACACCGGGCGGACCCCGATCCGCTTGGCCGCGAGCGTGGCGGGCGGCGAGAACGCCAACTGGGCCACGGCCAGCGGCAGCAGACAGTATCCGGCCTGCAGGGGCGTCCAGCCGCGCACGCTCTGCAGATAGAAGACCAGGAAGAAGGTGGCGCCGAGCAGCGCGAAGAACACCAGGCCGATCACGGTCACGGCGGCCGAGAAGCGCGGGATGCGGAACAGCGCGATGTCGAGGGCCGGGCGCTCGGCCCGCCGTTCCCAGACGACGAACGCCGCCAGCACGGCGAGCCCGCCGAGCATCGTCCCCCACACCCGCCCCGCCGCCCAGTCGTCCGACTCGCCGCCCTGGATCACGCCGTACACCAGCAGGGTCAGACCCGCCACGGACAGGGCGACGCCCACCGGGTCGAAGCCGCCGCGCCCGGGGTCCCTGGACTCCGGCACGACGACCAGCGCGGCGACCGTGCCGATCACCACGATCGGGATGTTGATGAGGAAGACCGAGCCCCACCAGAAGTGCTCCAGGAGCGCGCCGCCGGTGATGGGCCCGACGGCGACCGCCAGACCGGCCGCGCCGGCCCAGATGCCGACGGCCTTGGCGTGTTCGGCGGGCGGGAAGACGTTCATGATGATCGCCAGGGTCGCGGGCATCACCAGCGCGCCGCCGACACCGAGCCCGGCGCGCGCGGCGATCAGTTCGCCGGCGCTGCCCGCGTACGCGGACCAGAGCGAGGCGCCGCCGAAGACGACGAGCCCGGTCACGAGCGTACGTTTGCGGCCCCAGCGGTCGGCCAGCACTCCGGTGCTGAACAGGAGGGCCGCGAAGACGAGGGTGTACGAGTCCACCGACCACTGCAGCGCGCTGGAGGAGGCGCCCAGGCCCTGTGGTGCGGGCTCGGCGAGCGTCTTGAGCGCGACGTTCAGGATCGATGTGTCGAGGACCACGAGCAGGAGGCTCACCACGAGCACGCCCAGTACCCACCAGCGGTGGGCGGCGGCCTGGTGCTGCTCGGCATTGCGATGTTCGAGCTGAGTGGTCACGGGTGCCGCTCCTCGGAAGGAAGAGGGTGTTGCGTGAACTGCCGTCTGCGGCTGTGCGGTTCACGACGCTAGACCCGTCCACCAATCGAGTCAATGCCGTATCGAAACACTGCTGACTCATATCTCGGCCGCGGCAGAGGAGCCCAAGAACCTGCGGCACTGGGTGCCAACTTCTCCTCCGTACAAGTGTGAACACCCCTCACACTCCCCCTCTCCACCGCACCCTGCGGGAAGACCCGAAGCTGCGACGTGCACCTCAAGGCTGCCTTTACACGTCCTTTTCACTTCCCACCAACGATGGGTCAGCAGATGGCACTTGGTGCCGCGCCAGCCCCAACAGACCGACCCGGCCAGACCGACAGGGGAAGAGATGCACAGGACGTTGACCGAGGCCGTACGCGCCGGAGCCGAGCAGCACCCCGACCGGCTCGCGTTCGTGTACCTGCACGAGGACGGCCGGACCATGCGGCCCGAGGAGCTCACCTACGCGGAGCTGGACCGCCGCGCCCGGCTGATCGCCACCCGGCTGCGCCAGGAGTCGCTGGGCGACCCGGCCCGCCCGGTGCTGCTGCTCTACCCGCCCACGCTCGACTTCGTCACCGCGTTCCTCGGCTGCTTCTACGCCGGGCGCACGGCCATCCCGGCCCCGCTGCCGGACGAGCCGGGCGAGCGTCTCGCCCGGGTCAGCGGCATCCTGCGGGACGCCGCAGTGGGCGCGGTCCTGACGCTCCCCGAGCACCGCCAGGGTCTCGCCGCCTGGCTGGCCGCCTCCGGGGAGCAGGACGTGGTGTGCCTGGCGCCCGAGGACGACGGCGAGGACCCCACGCCGTGGTTCCCGCCGCAGGTCCGCGCCGACGACATCGCCTTCCTCCAGTACAGCTCGGGCTCCACCAGCCAGCCCAAGGGCGTCATGGTCACGCACGCCAACCTGGCCGCCAACCAGGAGGCCATCCACCGCGCCATGCTCACCGAGCCCGGCGTCGTCACCGGCAGCTGGCTGCCGCTCTACCACGACATGGGCCTCATCGGGATGACGCTGCACCCGCTGTGGATGGGCGGCACGAGCGTCCAGATGTCGCCCATCTCCTTCATCAAACAGCCGTACCGGTGGCTGCGGATGATCCACGACTACCGCGTCGAGGGCACCGCCTCGCCCGACTTCGGGTACGAGCTCTGCGCCCGCCGCACCACCGACGAGCAGGCCGAGGGGCTCGACCTGTCCAGCCTGCGGGTGGCGCTCAACGGGGCGGAGCCGGTGCGCGCCGCCACCATCCGCACCTTCACCGCGCGCTTCGCCGCCCAGGGGCTGCGCCCCGAGGCGCTGTTCCCCTGCTACGGGCTGGCCGAGAACACCCTGCTCGCCTCCGCCGGGGACACCACCGCCCGGCACGTCGAACTCGCCGTCGACGCGCACCTCCTGGAGCAGCACGAGCTGCGACCCGCCCGCCCCGACCGCACCTCCAGGACCCTGGTCGGCTGCGGCGCGCCGGCCGGGAGCGAGGTGCTCGTGGTCGACCCCATGACGCGCCAGGCGCTGGCGGACGGCCAGGTCGGCGAGATCTGGCTGCGCGGCCCTTCGGTGGCGCGCGGCTACTGGAACCGCCCGGAGGCCACCGACGAGACCTTCCGCGCCGAGACCGCGGACGGCCGCTCCGGCTATCTGCGCACCGGCGACCTCGGCGGTCTGGTCGGCGGGGAGCTCTTCGTCACCGGCCGCATCAAGGAGATGCTCATCCACCACGGCCGCAACCTCTACCCGCAGGACATCGAGCAGGCTGTGCAGGACTCGGGGCCCGCCCTGCGGCGCGGCGGCGGGGCGGTGTTCACCGTCGGGGACGAGGAGGGCGACCGCTCGCACGTCGTGGTGGTGCAGGAGGTCCGCCCGAACAAGCAGGGCGAGTCCGACCTGCCCGGCCTCGCCGCCGCGGTCCAGACGGTGCTGAGCCGCAGATTCCAGCTTCCCGCCGCCAGTGTGGTCCTGGTGCGCCCCGGCGCGGTCCGCAAGACCACCAGCGGCAAGACACAGCGCACCCTGATGCGCCGGCTGTTCATCGACGGCGCCCTGCCCGTACTCCACCAGCGCCTGGAACGGCCGGTCGCGGCACTGGTCGCCCGGTCGGCCGAGGCCGCCGGGCAGTCCGCTCCGCCGGCCACCCTCGGCCGCTGAGCCCGCCCGGCCCTCCGAGCGACGCCCCCAAGGAAGAGGTACCTCATGTCCATCGCCCCCGACACCCGCACCGCGATCCGGCCGCAGACCCCCGTACTGGCCCCCGCGGACCTGGAGAAGTGGCTCACCGACCGGGTGGCCTTCCATCTGCACCGGCCCGTTCGGGAGATCGACCCGACGACCCCGCTCGCCGACTACGGCATCGACTCGGTGGCCGCCATCGGCATCTGCGGCGAGATAGAGGAACGCCACCTCCTGGCGGTCCCGCCGACCCTCGCCTACGACTTCCCGACGGTACGCGCCATCGCCGGGCACCTGGCCGAGCTGCTCGCCGTCGGTGCTGCCGAGGCCGGCTCATGAGCGCACCCGAACCGGTCGCGGTCGTCGGGCTCGACTGCCGCTTCCCCGGGGCCCGGGACGCAGGCGAGTTCTGGAAGCTGCTGATGGAGGGCGGGGACGGCACCCGGCGCGTCCCCGAGGAGCGCTGGGAGGCGGACCGCTACCGGCTCGCCGAGACGGCCGCCCCGGGCGAGGCCCGGACCCCGGGCCGCTCCAACACCGTGCGCGGCGGGTTCATCGACGACCCGGACGCCTTCGACCCCGCCTTCTTCGGGATCTCGCCCCGCGAGGCGGCCGCCATGGACCCGCAGCAGCGGCTGCTGCTCCAGTGCTCGTGGCGCGCCATCGAGGACGCGACGATGGCCCCCGAGGACCTGGCCGGCACGGATACGGGCGTGTTCGTGGGGGTGATGGCCAACGAGTGGGCCCACCTCCAACTGGCCGACTACGACCGGATCACCGCCCGGCACGGCTCCGGCAACGGCTACTTCATGGGCGCCAACCGCGTCTCGTACCACTTGGACCTCAAGGGCCCCAGCCTCGCCGTCGACACGGCCTGCTCGTCCTCGCTCGTCGCCCTGCACCTCGCCTCCGGCGCGCTGCGCGCGGGCGACTGCGACTACGCGCTCGCCGGTGGCACCAACCTGATCATGACGCCGGTCCTCAACATCTTCTACACCCAGGCGGGCCTGTCCGCGCCCGACGGCCGCTGCAAGCCGTTCAGCGCCTCGGCCGACGGCATCGGCCGCGCCGAGGGCGTCGCCGTACTCGTCCTGCGCCGGCTCGCCGACGCCCTCGCCGACCGCCAGCCCGTCTACGCCGTGCTGCGCGGCACCGGCGTCAACCAGGACGGCCGCAGCAACGGGATCACCGCGCCCAACCGCTGGGCCCAGCAGCAGCTCATCGAGCGGGTCTGGCGCTCGGCCGACGTCGGCGCCGACGACATCGGCTTCATCGAGGCGCATGGCACCGGCACCCTCCTCGGCGACATGATGGAGGCCCAGGCGCTCGGCCACCTCACCAGCGGCCGCAGCGGCGGCAGCGTCGCGCTCGGCTCGGTCAAGAGCAACTTCGGGCACGCCGAGGGCGCCGCCGGGATCGCCGGGGTCGTCAAGACCGTCCTCGCGCTGCACCACCGCACCGTGCCGCCCAGCCGCTTCGCCGACGACGAGAACCCGGGGCTCCAACTGCCCGAGCGGCGCCTCACGCTGCTCAAGTCCCCCCTGCGGCTGCCGTCCGGCACCGTGCACGCCGCCGTCAGCAGCTTCGGCATGGGCGGCACCAACGCGCACGCCGTGCTCTCCTCACCGCCGCGCGCGGTCCACCGCTCCGGCGGGAGAGTCCCGGGCGTGTTCACCGTGTCCGCCCGCTCCGCGCGCCAGCTGCGCCCCAATCTGCTGGCGCAGGCCGACGCGCTGGCCCGGCTGCCCGAGGACCGGCTCGCCCAGCTGTGCTGGACCAGCAACCGCGTCAAGTCCCGGCTGCCGCACCGCGTCGCCGTCGCCTCGGGCGATCTGGCGGGTCTGGTGGCCGGGCTGCGCGAGGCGGCCGGACGCACCCGCGACGAGGAGGGCGGGGTGCGGCGCACGGCGCCCACGGTGGCGTTCGCGTTCACCGGGCAGGGCGCCCAGCACCCCGGCATGGCCGCCTCCTGGTACGCCTCCTCCCCCGTCTACGCCCGCCTCTTCGACGAGATCGACGAGCACCTCGCCGTCCACCTCGGCCGCTCGGTGCGCGACGCGGTCCTGGCGGGCGACCCCGGGGTGGACCGCACGGGCCTGGCCCAGCCCGCGCTCTTCGCGGTCGAGTACGCGATCGCGGGCACCCTGGCCGACGCCGGGATCCGGCCCGCCGCCGTCATCGGTCACAGCATCGGCGAGTTCGCCGCCGCGTGCACGGCCGGAGTGCTCGAACCCGCCGACGCGGCCCGCCTCGTCGCCCGCCGGGGCGCGCTCATGGAGGCGCTCCCGGACGGCGGCGGCATGCTCGCCGTACCACTGCCCGAGGCGGAGGTGGAGGCGCTGCTCACCGATCCCGCGCGGGTGTGCGTCGCGGCCGTCAACGGCCCGCGCAGCACCGTGGTCGCCGGTGAGCTCGACGAACTCGCCCTGCTGCGCGCCAGGTTGGCCGACCGGGGCGTCACCGCCCGCCCGCTGACCGTGTCGCACGCCTTCCACTCCCCGCTGATGCGGCCCGCCGTCGAGCCGTTCCGGCGCGAGGGCGCGGACGTGGCGGCGGGCGCCCCCTCGGTGCCGGTCTTCTCGACCGTGTACGGACGGATCATGGGCGGCGAGGAGCGCATGGACGCCGCGTACTGGGCGCGCCAGATCACCGCGCCGGTGCGGTTCGCCGACGCCGCCGCCGAACTGTTCTCGTCCGGTGTCACCCACATCGTGGAGATCGGCCCGCGCGCCGTGCTCACCCCCATGCTCGCCCGGCTCAGGCCGGCCGACGCGGACCCGGTGAGCTGCCTCGCCGCCCACCCGGGCGAGCGCGCGCCCCGCCATCCGCTGCACCATCTGCTCGGGGAGCTGTGGAGCGCCGGGGCCGACCCCACCTGGGACAGCCTGTACCCGGAGGCGGACCGCGTGCCGCGCCGGCTGCCGCCGTACGTCTTCGACGACAGCTTCCGCGCCTGGCGCTCCGCCACCGCCCCCGAACTGCCCGCGCCCCACCTACCCGCCCTGGGCGCGGCAGCCGCGGAACCGCCGACGGCGGACCTCGCGGAAACGTGCCCGCCGGCCCAGGACGGTGGTTCCCCCCACGGGGTGCCCGAGGTGACGCACCGTCTGGTGTGCCGGGTCGGCGGGCACGACCCCTCGGCGGTACGGGCCCACTCCCGCCTCGCCGAGGACCTCGGCTTCGACTCGATCCAGGTCATGGAGCTCAAGACCCGCATCGAGGACGAGCTGCCCGAGCTCGGCAGCCTGCCCGTCGAGGAGCTGCTGGCGAGCCTGGAGACGGTGGGCGACCTCAGCCGCTATCTGGGCGAGCGACTCCTCGTACCGACCGCACCCTCCGCCCCGGAAGGACCGCGCACATGAGCCCGTCATCCGCCCCCGTCGCCCACCTGGTCTCGGTCGGCACCTGCCTGCCGGGGGAACCGGTGGACAACGCCACCCTGGCCAAGCTCGTCGGTGTCGACGAGCAGTGGGCCGAGATGTTCATCGGCAACGTCAGCAGGCACTTCGCCGTCGACCTGGCGACCGGCCAGGTCCGCCACTGCCTCGCGGACATCGCGGCGACCGCGGCGGACCGGGCCCTGGCGGCGGCGGGCCTGGAGGCCGTCGACATCGACTGCGTCGTCATGGGCACCGCGACCCCGGACCAGCTGATGCCCGCCACCGTCAACCTGGTGGCGGACCGCCTCGGCATCGACAACGTCCCCACCTACCAGCTCCAGTCGGGCTGCGCCGGGGCCATACAGGCGCTCGACGTGGCCCGCACCATGCTCCTCGCCGGGCGCTGCTCGACGGTCCTGGTGATCGGCGGCGACGTCTGCGCCAAGCATCTGGAGACGGACTTCGACCCCGGCTCGCGCACCCCCGCCGAGCTGGTCAACTACATCCTGTTCGGCGACGGGGCCGGCGCGGCCGTGCTCAGCGCCGAGTCCTTCGGGCAGCGCGTCGAGATCCGCCAGATCCTCAACCGCCTGGTGGGCCTGGGCAAGGCGCCCGGCCAGGTCATCGACTGGTTCGGCCTGGGCGACCGGCACAGCGACCGGACGGCGATCTCCGAGGACTACAAGGCGATCGAGGCGGCGGTGCCGGTGCTTGCGACCCAGATGTTCTGGGAGCTCATCGGGGACGTGGGCTGGACGGCCGACCAGGTGGACTATCTGCTCCCGCCCCAGCTCTCCGGCCGTATGAGCGACCGCATCTCCGACTCGATGCCCGCCCCGCTCGCCCAGCGCGTCAACGTGGTGCGCACCGTGGGCAACAACGGCAACGCGCTGCCCTTCCTGCAGCTCGCCGAACTGTTCGACAAGTGGCAGGGCGGCGGGCGGGCCGTCACCGTCGCCGTGGAGTCCAGCAAGTGGATCAAGACCGGCATCGCCCTGGAGCGCGCATGACCACGATCGCGACCAATACCCCTCCAAAGGAGGGCAGTTGGCGGGACCCGGAGGCGCTGCGCACCCTGCGCGCCCGGTACGCCGCCGGGCGGCTTGAGGCCGAGTACCCCTCGGTACGGCCCCTGCTCGCCCGCCTCCCGGAGCGGCAACTGCCCGCCGCGGGACAGCTGCTCGCCCGGCTCGACCACGAAGAGGTCGCCCGCCACCACGCCGATGTGCCCGTGGTGACCGTCGCCGTCACCGGCCAGTCCACCGTCGCCCCGCTGGTCGCCCCGCTCACCGCGGAGCTGGCGCGCCACGGGCTGCTGCTCGACCCGGTGGTCTCGCCGTACGGCTCGTACCTGGCGGACCTGCTCGGGCCCGGCGGCTCCGGCACCGGGCCGCGGCCCCGTCTCACGCTGTGCCTGCTGGACGCGCACACCGTCTTCGAGGAGGTGCCGCTGCCCTGGCGGGTCGAGGACGTCGAGGCCGCGGCCCGGTCCCGGCTCGCCCTGATCGGCCGGGCCGTCCGCGCCCATCAGGACGGCGGACGCGGCCCGTTGGTCCTCAACACGGTTCCGCTGCTGCACCGCCATGCCCGTCAGCTGGTCGATCTGCGTTCCCGGGCCCGACTGGGCGTCGTCTGGCGCGAGTTCAACAGCGGACTGCTCACCCTCGCAGCGGAGCACCCCGGCCTGATCGTCGTCGACCTCGACCCGCTGGTCGCCGAGGGGACACCCGCGTACGAGCCGCGCACGGGTCTGTACGCCAAGGCGCGCCTCGCCGAGGGGCTGCTCGCGAGCTACGCCCGCGACGTCGGCCACCTCGTCACGGGGCTGCTCGGCCGGACCCGCAAGTGCCTCGTCCTGGACCTGGACGGGACGCTGTGGGGCGGGGTGCTCGGCGAGGACGGCGTGGACGGCATCGAGCTCGGCAGCGGGTTCCGCGGCGAGGCGTTCGCCGAGTTCCAGCGGGTGGTGGCCCAGCTCGGCTCGCAGGGGGTGCTGCTCGCCGTCAGCAGCAAGAACGACGAGGACAGAGTGCGCGAGGCGCTGCGCGAACACCCCTCGATGCTGCTGCGCGAGGACGACTTCGTCCGCGTCAACGCCAACTGGTCGGCCAAGCACGACAATCTGCGCGACATCGCGGAGCGGCTCGGGATCGGTCTGGACAGCTTCGTCTTCGTCGACGACAGCACCTTCGAGTGCGGTCTGGTCCGCGAGCAGCTGCCGCAGATCGCGGTGGTCCGGGTCGACGAGGAGCCGGCTCTGCACCCGGCCGCGCTGCTCGCGGACGGCTGGTTCGACCTGCCCGTTCTCACCGACGAGGACCGTGAGCGGGCGGGCCGCTACCGCACCGAGGCCAAGCGGCAGGAGTTCCGCGAGGACACCGGCTCGTACCAGGACTATCTGGACGGTCTCGGCATCGAGGTGACGGTGCGCCCGCCGGAGCCCGCGGAGCTGACCCGGGTCTCCCAGCTCACCCTGCGCACCAACCAGTTCCATCTCGCCCCCGAGCGCCTCCAGCTGCCGCAGGTGCGCGAGTGGGCCGAGCGTCCGGACCGCGGTGTGCTGGTGGTGCGCGCCCGCGACCGGTTCGGCGACCACGGCCTGGTCGGCGCGGTGTTCCTGCGCCGCGACGCGGAGGACCTGCACATCGACAACTACGTGCTGAGCTGCCGGGTGTTCTCGCGCGGCATCGAGAGCGCCTGCCTGGCGGCCGTCCTGGAGCACGCGGCGGCGTCCGGCGCGCGCGGCGCGCTCGCCCGCCACCGGCCCACCCCGCGCAACGCCGCCTTCGCCTCCTTCTACATCGACCACGGCTTCGTCCCCACGGGCGTCGCCCCCGACGACCCCACCACCGTCGTCTTCCGCCACGCCCTGCGCGACATCACGCCCGCCCCCGCCCATCTGCGGCTGCACACCGCCTTCGAGGAGAGCTGACCATGACCGCCACCGCCATCGCCGACGCCACCGGGTTCTGCGCGCTCCTGGAGGACGAACTCGGTATCCGCGTCGCCCCCGAGGACCTCGACCGCCCCCTCGACGAAGTGGCCGAGTGGGACTCGGTCCATCTGCTGCGCCTGGTCACCGTGGTGGAGAGCGTCACCGGCCGCCGCATCCCGGTGGCCGACCTCCTGGAGGCCGTGACCTTCCAGCAGATGTACGAGGCGGTACGCGCGTGAGCGGCCCCGCCACGGCCGCCCCGGTGGGCTGCCTCGTCCGGGCGCCGCGCGAGGACGCCCCGCTGCGGCTGTTCTGCTTCCACCACGCGGGCGGCGGGGCGTCGTTCTACGCCCCGTGGCCCGCCCGGGTGATACCCGGAGTCGACGTCCTGCCGGTGCAGTTGCCCGGCCGCGAGTCCCGGTTCCGCGAACCGCGGTTCCACGACGCGGGGACCCTGACCGAAGCCCTGGCCGAGGAGCTCGCCCCGTGGCTGGACCGTCCGTACGCCGTGTACGGGCACAGCATGGGCGCGCTGATCGGCTTCGCGGTGGTGGCGGCCCGGATGCGGGCCGGGGGCCGGGCGCCGCTCGCGATGTTCCTCGGCGCGTACGCGGCCCCGCACCTCACCCCGCCCCTGCCGCCCGCCGATCTGCACGACGACGCCGGCCTCGCCCGCCTCCTGGTGGACATCGGCGGGCTGCACCCGCGGTTCCTGGGCCGCGACGACTGGCTGCGCGCGCTGCTGCCCATCGTCCGGGACGACCTGCGGATCTGCGCCAGCCACCGGGAGGCGGGGCTGCCGGACCCGGACGAGGCGGAGCAGCGGCTGCCGCTCGACATCCGGGCCTTCGCGGGCGCGGACGACGCGCTGGTGGACCCCGGCGCGGTGTACGCCTGGGAGCGGTACGCGCGCGACTTCCGGCTGACCACCGTGCCGGGCGGCCACTTCTTCCCGCGCGACGCCCCCGAGCCGTTCTTCGAGGAGCTCAACCGCTCCCTGGCCGGGCTGCTCACCGAGGCGCGGCGGGCCCCCGCGTGACGGGCCGCCTCACCGCGGGCCCACCACGCGCGGCACCCCGGCCATGCGCCGCCGGGCCTCCTCCGCGTTCTTCTCGTACAGCGTGCGCTGCTCGTCCACGCCGGGCATGACCCACAGCGGGCGCGAGGAGCCGTCGGCGAAGGCGAGCCCTTCGGTGTCGGGCCGCAGCCCCGTCACGGTGAGCGCGAACGGCTCCTGGTAGTCGATGGCGCCTTCGGCGGTGAGGCGGAAGGGGCGGTCGTGGCCCGGGTAGATCACATCGGCCGCCCCGATCACCCGGTCGATGCTGCGGGCCGCGAGACCGGCGTCCCAGAAGACCAGCGGGTTGCGGCGCGTCGTGGCCACGTACGCGAAGTGCAGGGCGTCGCCGGTGATCGCGGCCACTCCGGCGTCGGTGTCGACCAGGACGCCGATGCTGCCGGGCGAGTGCCCGGGCAGGCCGATGACGCGGACGCCGGGCACGATCTCCTCGCCGTCCGCCACCTCCCGGATGGGCAGCTGTTCGAGCAGCAGTCCGGTCCAGGCGGGGGTCGCCCAGTCGTTGGAGTGCGGCGCGTGGGCGTAGCGCCGCTCGTCACCGTGGAGGAGCAGCTCGGCGCGCGGGAACAGGTCGATGTTCTGTACGTGGTCCCAGTGGGCGTGGGTGAGCACCACGGTGTCGATGTCCGCCGCTGTGAGGCCGTGTGCCGCGAGCGCCGCCCACAGATGGGGGCGGCGTCCGACGTGGGCGGCGTCGACGAGGATGGTGCGGGGACGGCCGGTGGCGTCGGCGCCCCGGACGAGGAAGACCCCGCAGAAGGCGGGGTAGCCCTGGTCGGTGTCGATGGCGAAGCCGGGCAGGAGAATGTCGATCGTCGGCATGGAACTCCCTTGTGTGTGGCCGCTGTTGACGCGAGGGCGGCCGTGTTCCGGTGTCAGCCGTCGGCCGCCTCGTGGACGGCGGCGCGCAGCGCTTCGAGGCTGTGCGGGTTGGCGAGGGTGGAGAGGTCGCCGGGCGCGTCCTGGGTGACGCAGTCGCGGATCAGCCGGCGCATCACCTTGCCGGTGCGGGTCCGTGGCAGTTCGGGCAGGGCGACCACACGGCTGGGCCGGAAGGCGGGCCCGAGGGCGTCGGCCACGCGCGCGCGGATCCGGTCGGCCTCCGGCGCGGACAGCGTCCCGTGTGCGGGTACCACGAAGCACCAGAGCGCCTCGCCCTTGACCGGGTGCGGGATCCCGACCGCCGCCGCCTCGGCCACGGCGGGGTCCCCGAGCGCGGCCTCCTCGACCTCGGCGGGGCCGAGCCGTTTGCCCGCCACCTTCATCACGTCGTCGAGGCGGCCGTGCACGAACCACTCCCCGTCGGACCGGGACGCGAGGTCGCCGTGGGACCAGCGGCCGGGCCTGCGGCTGAAGTAGGTGTGGGCGAACCGCTCGGGCGCGCGCCACAGGCCCCGGGTCATACCCGGCCAGGACTGGCGCACCACCAGTTCACCCATCACGCCCTCGCCGGCCTCGGCGCCGTCCGCGTCCTCGATGACCGCGTCGATGCCCAGACAGGGGCCGGTGAAGCCGCACGGCGTCTGGGGGACGGTCGGCGCGGACGCCAGGAGCGAGCCGCCCACCTCCGTGCCGCCGCTGATGTTGATGACGGGGCAGCGGCCGCCGCCGACCTCGTGGAAGTACCAGCGCCAGGCGTCCTCGGTCCAGGGCTCGCCGGTGGAGCCGAGGATCCGCACCCGGGACGCGGCGGACCCGGGCCCTGCGGTGGTCATCATCGCCCGCGCGAGGCTGGGCGAGCTGCCGAAGACGCTGACCCGGTTCTCGTCCAGGAGCCGCCACAGCCGGGCCGGGTCGGGGTGGTCGACGGCGCCTTCGTACGCGAGGACGCAGGCGCCCGCGAGGGTGCAGCCGACGGCGACCAGGGCGAACATGATCCACCCGGGGTCGGTGACCCAGAAGGCCACGTCGTCGGGGCGCACGTCGAGGTTGTAGCGGACCTCGGAGCCGACCTGCACGGGAAACCCGCCGTGGGTGTGGATGGCGCCTTTGGGGCGTCCGGTGGTGCCGGACGTGTAGAGGAGGAGGAAGGGCGCGCTGGCGGGCAGCGGCACGGTCTCGGCGGGCTGCGCCTCGGTGAGCGCCTGCCAGGTGGTGGTGGCCGCGCCGGACGGCGGCGCGCTGTCGGGCGGTTCGTCCGCGACGACCACCAGGTGGCGTACGTCGGGGACCTTGCCGGCCGCCGCGCGGGCGACGGGCAGCATCTCGTACCGCTTGCCGCGCCGGGTCGTGGCCCCGGCCGTCACCAGCACCCGGGCCCCTGCGTCGGCGAGCCGTACCGCCAGCGCCTCGGTGCCGAAGCCGGAGAACATCGGGACGAGGACAGCGCCGATCCGGGCGCAGGCGAAGAGCAGGACGAAGGCCTCGGGACCGGGTGGCAGATAGCCCGCCACCCGGTCCCCCTCCCTCACTCCCAGGCCGCGGAGTCCCGTGGCGACCCGGGCGCTGAGCCGCGCCGTCCCGCGGTAGCCGAGCCGTCCCCGCGTGCCGTCCTCGCGCTCCCAGCGCAGGGCCGTCGCGTCCGGACGGCCGCGGCGCACATGGCGCTCCAGACAGGACTCGACCAGGTTGGTCCGCCCGCCGGGGAACCAGCGCGTGGCGGCGATCCCGCCCCGCCCGTCGCGGGCGCAGAGCGGCTGCTCGTGCCAGACGATGCCCATGTCGCGGGCGGCGCTGGTCCAGTACCACTCGGGGTCCGCGATGGAGCGGCGCTGCAGTTCGCGGTATCCGTCCAGGCCGTGGGCCCGGCAGAACCGGGCGACGTTGCTGTGCTCGGTCAGCTCCCGGCCGGGGTACCAGGCGTACTCGCCCATCAGTACGCCTCCGGGTTCTCGATGAGCGCGGCGATGCCCTGGCCGCCGCCGATGCACAGCGCGACGACCGCGAACCGCGCGCCGGTGCGGCGCAGTTCGTGGGCGGCCTTGAGCAGCAGGATCGTTCCCGTCGCGCCGATCGGGTGGCCGAGCGCGATCGCCCCGCCGTTCGGGTTGACCCGGTCGGGGTCCAGCTTGAGGTCGTCGAGTACGGCGAGGACCTGCGCGGCGAACGCCTCGTTGAGCTCGACCACCGCGATGTCGTCGAGGTCGAGCCCCGCGCGCCGCAGCAGCTTCCTGATGGCGCCGGCGGGCGCGAATCCCATGATCTCCGGCTCCAGGGCGGTGACCACCACATCGCGCAGCAGGCACAGGGGGACGGTGCCCGGGCGCAGATCCGTGGCGCGCGTCATCAGTACGGCGGCGGCCCCGTCGTTGAGCCCGGCCGAGTTCCCGGCGGTGACCGTGCCGTCGGGGGCGAACGCGGGGTCGAGTCGGGCGAGCCGTTCCACGGTGGTGCCGGGGCGCGGGTGTTCGTCCCGCTCGACCGTGCCGTCCGGGGTGAGCACGGGAACGATCTGACCGGCGAACCGTCCCTGCGCCACGGCCTCGGCGGCCCGCTGCTGGCTCCGGGCGGCCCAACTGTCCTGGCGCGCCCGGGAGATGGCGAACCGCGCCGCCACGGCCTCGCCCGTGAGCCCCATCGGGCCGTGCGCGAAGGGGTCGGTGACCAGCGAGAACGTCCCGTCGATACGGGGTGGTCCGGGAAGCTCGTCGGCGGCGCGCTCGCTGTAGTCGAGCAGCGGCTGACGGGTCATCGACTCATTGCCGCCGGCCACCATGACCTGCGCCTCGCCGAGGGCGAGCGTCTGCGCGGCGGACCAGACCGCCTGGAGGCCGGAGCCGCACAGCCGGTTGACGTTGTACGCGCGGACGTCGACCGGAAGTCCTGCGGCCAGCGCCGCGCGGCGCGCGTTGAACGCGTCCGGCCCCACCTGGCCGACGCAGCCCAGGACGACCTCGTCGACTTCGTGCAGGCCGATACCGGCCCGCAGCAGCGCCTCCTGGATCACCAGGGCGCCGAGCCGGTGCGCCGGGACCGACCGCAGCGCCCCCTTGAACCGCCCGACGGGCGTACGCGCCCCGTGGACCACGGCGATGTCGGACAGCATCAGATCCCCCGCTCGTCGAGCCAGTCGAACACCTGCTGGTGGAAGTGGAGGGCCGCGCCCTCCTGGCAGTGCTCACCGGAGCCGTCGGCGGCGGCGAACCGGATGAGGTCCTTCTCGGCGCGCAGCGCGGCGTGGACCCGCTGCGCCTCGCCGCGCGCGACCACGTCGTTCTCGGCGTCCAGGACCAGGGTCGGGCAGGTGATGTGCTCGGCCACGCCGTCGAGGTTGTACGGCATACAGGCGCGCAGGGCCTCGGCCGGGGTCTTGGCCCCGAAGGCCCACATGCCGTGCCGCAGGAACCAGCGCAGCTGGGTGCTGTGGGACATGGCGACCCCCAGGGCGGGCCCGGCCACCTCGTCGCGGCTCTCGGCGACCCATTCGGCCAGGTGCGCCGGGATGCCCGTGAGGGGCAGCCGGTAGAAGTCGTAGATGCCGTTGTGCAGGACGCAGGCCGCGAAGCGCCGTTCGAAGGCGGCGGCCCGGGCGCCGAGGAGCCCGCCGAAGCTGGTGCCGAAGAGGACGAGCCGGCCGGCGTCGACCCCGGGCAGGCTGAGTGCGTGCTCCACCACCGGGGTGACCACCGACTCCCAGTCCGGCCGGAAGGCCAGGCCCTGCTCGCGGCGCACGGACTGCTGGCCGGGCCCCTCGAAGGCGAGGACGTGGTAGCCGCGCCGCAGGGCGCCCGCGCCGACCATGAAGTACAGCTCCTCCAGCGTGGAGTCGTACCCCCCGTGGTGGATCAGCGTCGGCCGGGGCTCGTCCGTGGCCCCGGCCAGGAAGAGGTAACCCGGCAGGGTCGTGCCCTCGTACGGGATGCGCAGAGGGATCACCGGGGTGTCGAACAGCGCGGCGGCGCGGGCGAACGTCTCGCGCGAGTGCAGGGCGAGGCGGTCCGACTCCCGGTCGTGGTCGCGGTCGTCGAGGCGGAAGAAGTCGGCCGTGCGGTAGTAGTTGGAGGCCCGCAGCAGCGCCTCGCGCGCGCTCACCCGGTGCCCGGCGGCCAGTGCGTCGTCGCCGGTGCGGTGCAGCCGTGCGGCGGTGGCCGCCCAGGCGCGGCACCAGGCGGCCTCGTTGCCGTCGGGGACGTCCTGGCAGGTGACGAGCACCTCCCCGAGATCGGCACCGCCGCAGGCGGCGTGTCCCGCCGTGCGCAGCGCCTGGAAGGAGAACGCCTTGTCGTCGAAGAGGAACTTCACCGCGGCCCTCCCGCTGAACCCACTGAACGGAACGGAACCGTTCCGGCTCGTAGGGCGCGAACGTACACCCGCCGCATCACGGAACGCAACCGTTCCGTTCCGTGTTAATCTCCGATCATGGCCAGCCTCCGTGACAGCGAACTGCGGCGCCCGCCCGCCGGCGCGGGCGTCCTGCGCGAGTCCGTGACCGCGACGATCCGCCGGGCGATGTTCGAAGAGCTGGCGGAGTGCGGGTACGCACGGATGTCGATGGAGGCCGTGACCCGCCGCGCGGGCGTCGGCAAGGCGGCGCTCTACCGCCGCTGGCCGTCGAAGGAGGCCATGGTCGTCGAGCTGGTCTCCGAGGCGGCAGCCGCGCACATCCCCACGACGACGGACTCGGGGTCGCTGCACGGCGACGTCGAGCGGTTCGTCCGGGAGACCCTGCGCGCGCTGCGGCACCCCCTGGTGGGCCGGATCATCCCCGACCTGCTTGCCGAGTCGGCGCGCAGCGCCTCACTCCACGACGCGCTCCACCACGCCGTCCTCGCCCCGCGCCGCGCGGCGGTCGCGACCCTCCTGGACCGCGCGACGGTACGGGGCGAGCTGCCGCCCGACATCGACACGGGCCTGGCCACCGACCTGTTCGGCGCGCCGCTGTACTTCCGCATGCTGGCGGCGGGCGGCCCGACGGACGACGCCTATCTCAGGCGGCTGACCCACGCCATCGTCGCGGCGGTCGCCGCGAGCCGCTGACCGCCCCGCGACCGCTCACCCGGGCAGCTGCTCGGCCTCGGCGTCGCAGCACCCGCCGCGCCGCATCAGCCGCCCCACCGAGAGCCACTCGCTGTCGGCGCCCGCGTGCCGCGGCGGCTGCTCGAACGCGGCCACCAACTCCTCGGTCCCGTACGGCACTCCGCCCCGCAGCACCGAGACCGTCCGTACCATCGTGCCGAAGTCCTCGAACGGGTCGCCGTCCACCACGGTCAGGTCGGCGATCTTCCCCTCCTCCACGGTGCCGAGGTGCCGCTCGACCCCGAAGAGGCGGGCCGGGAGCACGGTCGCTGTGCGCAGGGCCGCCGCCGGGGAGAGACCACCCCGGTGCAGCGCGCGCAGGCCCAGGTGCAGGGAGAGGCCGACGGGCACGATCGGCGCGTCCGTCCCGAGAGCGACCAGGCCGCCCGCCGCGAGCACCCGGCGGTAGACGTCGGTCTCCGTGCGCAGCGTGGCCAGTTGGGCCGCCGTCGGCGGCACGCCCGCCGACTGCCGCACCAGCGCGGAGTCCCACGGCGGCATCACCACGGTGACCCGGGGGTCCGCCGCGAGCCCGGGATCGGCCCCGATCAGCGGCGCCGAGGTGAACGGCGTGGCGATGAGCGCGAAGTTGACGCCGCGCGCGGAGTAGACCTCCACCACGTCCTCGTACGCGCGCCCCGACGCGGTGGTGGCGTGCCCGGACTCGGCGCGCTGGGTGGCCTGCAGATGGGTCGTCAGGTCCTGTTCCAGCTGTACACCGGGCGAGAGCAGATGGCTTCCGGCGCGCACCCCGAGGCGTTCGTGCGCGAACCGGGCCGCCTCCTCCATCACCCAGCCCGGCGCCCGCACATAGGTCTTGACGAAGTCCCAGTCGAGCGCGGCAGCCCGCTCAAGCGACCGCCGCAGTCCTTCCCTGGTGCGATGGGCGCGCCCCATGCTGTACGCCACCCGGGAGCCGTCCAGCAGCTCCCCCGTGGTGAGCAGCCGGGGCCCTGCGAGCTGCCCGGCGGCCACCGCCTCACGGATGCGGGCCTGTTCGTACGCGAATCCGCCGAGGGATACGGCCGTGGTGATCCCGTAGGTGAGCTGGCTCGCGGTCTGACGGCCGCCATAGGTGCTCTGCCAGGGGTGGGTGTGGGTGTCCCACAGGCCGGGCACGACCGTACGCTCCGAGGCGTCGATCCGCCGCAGCGCCCCACGGGCGCGGTGCGGCTCGACGGCCGCGATGCGCCCGTCGCGTACGACGATGTCGACGTCGTCGCGGACCTTCTCGCCGGTGCCGTCCCACAGCCGCCCGGCGTGCACCACCGTGTCGGCGGGCGCCGGCCTGTGCGCGTCCAGCGGCACCCGGACGGTGCGCGCGGGCCCGCCGTCGACGCCGATGAGCCGCAGGCGCGAACCGGACAGATACAGCAGTGTCTTGGAGTCGCCCGACCAGGACGGGTGGTCGGCGGGCTCGTCGGTCAGGGTGCGCGGCGGGCCCTGCGGGGTTCCGTCGGGGCCGACGGGCAGCAGACAGAGCGCCGACTCGACGATCACCGCCATCCAGCGTCCGTCGGGCGACCAGACGGGCCCCGAGTCGTACCGGTCGGAGACGGAGACATGCGGCGCCACCGCGTGGAGGCGGGCGGTGCCGGTCTCCGTGTCGACGACCCGGATGAGGTTGTAGCCCTCCCTGAAGCGCGCGTTGAGGCGGTTGCGGTCGCAGAGCGCGAGATGGCGGCCGTCGGGCGACCAGCTGGGGCGGCCGGGCAGCCCGCCGCCGCCGAGGGGCGCCGCCAGGGCGCGTTCGGTGCCGGACGCCAGGTCGCGTACGAGGAGGTGGCCGGTCAGGTCGAGGCAGGCGAGCCGCTTGCCGTCCGGCGAGAGCGCCGGGTGCACACGCCCGCCCGTCGCGAGCGCGCTCTCCTCACCGGTGGCCAGATCTCGACGGTGGATACCGAGCAGCCCGTCGCGGTCGTCGGCATACAGCAGCGCCCGCCCGTCGCGGCTCCAGACGGGACCGAGCAGATAGCGCGTCGGCGCCGACTCGCGCAGCCGCTCGGGCGGCCGGGCGCCCGAAGTGTCCGCCAGCCACAGTGTGTTGAGGGCGGCGAACGCGACGCGCCGCCCGTCGGGCGAGAGCGCGGGCAGATGGATGCCCCGGACCGGCCGCACGCGCCCCTCGCCGAGGTCGTACTCCTTGACCCGGTAGCGCGGCCGCTCCACGGGCAGCACGCCCTCGAACGGGATCGCCTCCGCCTCCCCCGGCCGGTCGGGCCGTACCAGCGTGAAGCGCCCGTCGACGGTCAGCAGCAGCTCGCCGGCCGCCGTCCAGCGCGGGGGTACCGGCGCGATGTCCCCGGCGACGGCGACCGGCTTGCCGTCGACGACGAGCACACAGGAGCCGTTCGGCGCGGCGGTGGTGCGCAGATGGGCGAGCCGACGGCCGTCGGGCGCGAGGACCGGGCACATGACCTGGGCGGCTTCGCTCTCGGTGTACACGACGCCGACGGGGCCATTTCCTTCGGCCGGAACGGCAGCGATGGTCCGCGCTTCCACACCGACCCCGAGGGCGGTGGTGACGACCTTCGCGCGGACGAACAGGATCCTCGCCCCGTCCGGGGACCAGGTGGGGTCGAAGTCCTCCCAGGCCCCGTCCTGGAGCGGCCCGTCCTGGCCGGGAAGCCCGGTGAGCCGGGTGAGCCGCCCCGTCCGCAGGTCCAGTACATGGACGCGGTACGAGCTGCCCGCCACCGGGTCGCCCGCGCGCTCGGACGCGAACGCGATCCGCGTCCCGTCGGGCGACCAGGCCGGCCCCCGGTCGTCCCAGGGGCCCTCGGTTCGCCGCCGCACGTCCGAGCCGTCCGGCCGCATGGTCCATACGTGGTAGCCGCCGCCCTCATAGGCGCAGAAGGCGATGAGCGACCCGTCCGGAGAGTGGACCGGCCGACCGGGTTCCAGCCCCGCCGGGGTGAGCGGCACGGCCCTGCCGCCATGCCGGGGCAGTGACCACAGCACGCTCTGGACCTCGGCGACCACCCGGTCCCCGGCGGGCGCGAGGCTCGCGGAGCCGTTGGTGGCCGCACTGAACGCCAACGAGAGCCCACCGCGCTGCCGGGCCGCCGCCGGCATCGTCCCGACGGCGGTGACGGCCCCGGCCGCACCGGCGGCGGCGAGCAGTTGACGGCGGGAGAGGGAGCTCGCGGCGACGCCGCTCGGGTCACGGTCCATGCCCCCACACGCTGGCGCACCACGCATCTCGTGGGCAACCCTGCCATTCAGGCCAGACGGGTTGGGATGGAGGAGCAGGTGAAGGCGAGCGGTCAGATGCGCCAGGACCGTATCCGGTCGGCCGCGTCGTAGGCGTCGGTGTGGCCCGCGTCTATGTCGCGGGCGAGGTCGATGAGGGCGCCGTACGGGGCGTCCAGGCCCTCGCCCGCCGCGTTCATGTACGCGACCACCACCGCCGCGCCGAAGAGCGCGTTGCGGGCGGGCAGGGGGCGCAGCCGGATGATCGCGTGCATCAGGGCGCCCGCCCGCCAGGAGTTGTCGACGGTCGCCTCGACCCGGGGGGTGTTGACGCGGTGGCGGCCGACGGCGGCCACCAGGCTGGAGAAGTCATGGACCGTGGGCTGCTTGGGCAGCACTTCCGTCTGGCGTTCGAGCAGCCATCGGATGTCGATGTGGAACTCCACCGTCAGGCGGCCCGCCCCGAGGAGTCCCGCTGGTCGGGGGCGTCGTCCGGGAAGGCCGCGTCGAAGGCGTCGCCCTGTTCGGCGATGAAGGAGCGGAAGACCTCCGCCGCGCCTTCGAGCCGTGGATCGCGCACCGCCTCGTACGCGGCCTGCGTGATGAGCGCGGTCACCGTCGACCCCTCGGCCTCCGCGCGCTCCTTCAGCAGCGCGTGCAGCTGGTCGTCGACCCGGATCGTCACTGACTTCGACATGCTTCGACCGTACAGCAGGCCGTACAGCGCGAGACCGCTTCCACCGAAACGGGCCCCACGGCCGTCCTGTCAGGTCACTCGGACACCGAGCGGACCACCACCAACGAGCCCTCGCAGCAGGGCTGCTCGCGCAGCGTGCCGAGGCGCGCGTCCCAGGCGCCGCTGTCCAGGTCGCGGCGCAGGTCGCGGGCGAACCGCTCGCACACCGTCTCGTCCACAAGGCTCCAGGCCGAGCACGCCTGCCGGGCACCGGGGTCGAGCAGCATCTCCGGGCGGGCGTAGTACGCGCCTCGTCGAAGGCCGGTGGCGGAGGCGCCCAGTGGTCAAGCCCCGTACAGGCGTCAGGAGTTCGCCGCATATCGCCAGAAATCCTGCATGGCGACAGGAGGCGGAGTGGGGCCGGTCAGCTCCAGCTGCGTCAGCAGGATCGCCGCCGTGCCGGTGGACGGGACGATGTGCGCCGCCGTTCCGGTGCCGCCCATCCAGCCGAACCGTCCCGGCACGTTCCAGGGCTCGACCGCCTCGACGTCGACCGCTCCGCCGAAGCCCCAGCCCTGCCCCTCCAGGAACAGCCTGCTCGCCTCGCGCTGGGCCGGGGTGAGGTGGTCGGTCGTCATCTGCCGTACGGAGTCGGGCGACAGGACGCGGTGGCCGTCGAGCGTGCCCCCGGCGAGCAGCATCCGGGCGAAGGCGTACAGATCGTCGACGGTCGAGACGAGCCCGCCGGCCCCGGACGGGAACGCGGGCGGGGTGCTCCACTGCCCGTCCTGCGCGTCGACCAGCTCCAGGCCGTCGGAGTCCGGGGCCCCGGCCCGGTAGTAGCCGGTGAAGCGGCCGAGGTCGGCGGCCGGGACCGCGAACCCGGTGTCGGTCATACCCAGCGGCTCGAAGATCCGCTCGGCCAGGAACTCGGGCAGCGGACGCCCGCCGACCCTGGCGATCAGTACGCCCTGGATGTCCGAGCACGCGTTGTACAGCCAGGCCTCGCCGGGCTGGTACAGCAGCGGGATCCGGGCGAGCGCAGCCATCCACGCGTCCGGCGCCGCGACGGCCTGCGGCTGCGGCGGGCCCTGCAGCAGGTCGGTGAAGAGCGGCGCGACCGCCGGGAGCGAGAAGTCGGCCGGGAAGCCGTATCCGGCGCGGAAGGTGAGCAGATCGGCCACCGTGATGGGACGGAGGGCCGGGACCATGTCGTCGACCGGGCTCTCGGGCGTACGGACCACGCTGGGCGCCGCCAGCTCCGGCAGCCACTCCGCCACCGGCGAGTCCAGCGCGATCCGGCCGTCCTCGACCAGCGTCATCACCGCCGCCGCCACGATCGGCTTGGTCAGCGACGCGATACGGAAGATCGAGTCCCGGGCCATGGGCGCGCCGCCCTCGACGTCGGTGTGCCCGACGGCCTCCATCTCCACCCGGTCACCCCGGGCCACCAGGCCCACGGCTCCGGGCGCACAGCCGTCGCCGCCCACGTGCTTCTTGAGGATGTCGTGCAGATCGCTCATCGGTCCACCTTCGGCAGTCGGAAGTCGTCAGCGGTCAGTCGTGAGGAAGACCGGCGGCGGCGCGCGAACTCATCGGTCCCTCAGCCATCGGATCCGCACCGACCCCTCCCACCTGCGCAGACGGCTAAGATCACGAGGATTTTTCACAAACGGGGAAGGAATGCGACCTGTGCGCGTTTGGGGCGGGGGCATCGCGCTGGCGACCGCGGGGGCGGCGCTCGCGGTGATGCTGTCGGGGTGCGGAAGCGGCGAGTCCGAGCAGGACGGTCCGGACGGCGGCGGTGCGAAGGGCGGCACGGGCGCGCCCGAACCGGAGCGGGCCGACGACGAAGGAGCGGCCTCCGGCAAAGGATCCGCGAAAGGGTCCGGCAAAGGAGCGGAGGTCCGCGCCGCGTTGACGGCCGCGGCCAGGAAGACCGGCGAGCAGGCCTCGTACAAGACGCTCCAGACGGGGGCGCCGGGCTCCGGCCGCTCCGAGATGCTGTTCCAGAAGTCGCAGTCCGCGAGCGTCATCAAGTCGTGGAGCAAGCCGTCCTCGGCCCATCCGAGCGGCTTCAGCCAGGTGATCTCGCTCGGCGGGAAGACCTATGTCCACACGGACGAGGTGCCCGGCAAGAGCTGGTACACCATGGACGACACCGCGTACGCGGGCGCCGACAAGGGCTCGGGCGAATCGCGGGCGGCGGGATACGTCCCCGAGTTCGCGGGCGCGCTCGCCGCGTCCCCGTCCACCCGGCGCCTTGGCGAGGAGCGGGTCGGCGGGCGTCCCGCCGACCACTACCGCGGCACGGTGGTCGTGGACGAACTGGCCGCGTACACCGGGCCCGCCATCGACAAGGGCGTCCGCGACAGCTATGTCGCGAGCACCCGGCAGCAGGGCATGAGCTCGGTCGTCATCGACCTGTGGGTCGGCAAGGACGGTCTGGTCCTCAAGTCGCGCGAGGAGGGCCGGGGTTCGAAGGGCCCCGGGCTCGTCGTCGAGGAGTACTCGGACTTCGGCGCGGTCCCGGCGATCACGCCGCCTGCGGCGGACACCGTCGCCAGCTGGGAGGAGTTCGTCGACGGCCTGTCGCAGCGGTCGTAGGCGGTACGGGAGCGCGTGAGGGGTGCTGCCGGGCCCGGCCGGTCCGGCGGCACCCCTCCTCAGTTGCCGCGTCGGGATGTGGTCAGCGGTTGAAGACGCTGGTGCGGCTCCCTTCGACGGCCGCCGTGCCGTCCAGTGGGGTGTGGTTCGCGAGTCCGCACAGCTGCGCGGGTGTCAGGCCCGCCAGCGCCTTGAAGTCGCGGTTCAGATGCGCCTGGTCGTAGTAGCCGCACGCCGCCGCGAGTTCGGCGAGCGACCCGTGCGAGCCGTACGGCAGCGTCAGCGCACGCTGGAACCGCAGGATCCGGGCGACGGACTGCAACGGCAGACCGATCTGCTCCCGGAAGAGCACCTGCAGGCGCCGGCCACCGCGGCCGGTGGCCCCGGCCAGTTCGCCCAGCGTCATCCCGCCGTGGCGTGCGCTCAGCCTGCTCCAGGCCTCGGCGACCACGGGGGACGGCACGGGACCGTCGGCCAGCAGGCTCGCCAGGGCGTCGTCGAGGAGCGCCCAGCGCGCCTCCCAGTCGGGTGCCGCGGCGAGCCGTTCGGTCAGCCTCTCCGTCCATCTCTTGCCCAGCAACTCGTCCGGGTGCACGGTCTCGTTCGCCAGATGGTGCATGGATACGCCCAGGCACATATAGGCGCCGAGCGGGGTGAAATCCACTTCGACGGCTTGTCCGGATCCCCGGTAGCCGCCGAGGACGGGTGACGTCCGCAGACCTCCGACCAGCGAGTACCACGCCCCGCCCGCCGATTCGCTCTCACCGGCGCCGAACAGGTGCAGCGGGTCGCCCCAGCCGACGATCATGGTCACCGTGGCGCCGGGGAGGGTCAGCCTGGCGGGCATCCCTCCCGGTGTGCGCCGGCCCCGGTACTTGACCACCTGGCCCCGCAGCCAGTCGGGTGCCGCCCGTTCCACACTCTCCCCTCGGTCTTCCTCCCCTCGGTCTTCGGTAATCAAGGATGCTTTGGCCTCCACCTGCAACCCTCTCCTCACCATGCGCGTGTTCCGCCGACCGGAATCCGGCAAGGCAGTGCGCCTTCTTACAAGACCAGCGGTCGGCCTCGGCAGCAGTCTGTGATGGCAGAGGCGGTGAAGGCCAGGAACAGCCGAACCCCTGGCCGAATATCGGCCATCGCCAGGATGCCGGGGGCATATGCCTCTGATCTACGGCCAGTCGAGCGGCGGTACGACAGGCCCGAGGGGGGCCGGCTCAGGTCGGTCCGTTTCCCTGTTGTCACCCGCCCACGGGGGTGGCGGGTGACAACAGGAAAGCGGACCGGGACACGGGAAGCGGAACCGCACGGCGGGGCCCGGCGTCCCTTCGGGCATCCGTGTGATCACGATCTGCCCCGGAGGACCTCCACCCATGGCCGGAACGGCTGCCCGCTACCTCTACCTCGCGCGCCACGGCGAGGCCCTGCCGGACGAGAGCGGGCTGACGGAGAACGGGCGGCGCCAGGCCGTCCTGCTCGGCCGACGGCTCCGGGACAGTCCGCTCTCCTCGGTGCTGCACAGTCCGCTCGCGCGCGCGGCGGAGACCGCGCGCCTGATCCACGGTGAACTCGACGGCGTCCCCATGGAACCGTCGGACCTGGCCGGGGACTACATCCCGTACGTGCCCCGCAGGGAGGAGCTGCCGCCCGATTACGCCGACTCGCTGCTCGAACGGCTCGCCCAGTTCCCGGCCGAGATGAGCGAGCTCGGGCGCGAGCGGGCGCCCGCCGCCCTCGCCCGGTTCGCCCGGCCCGTGGAGGGCGACGAGCCCCGCCACGAGCTGGTCGTCACCCACAACTTCCTCATCGGCTGGCTCGTCCGGGCCGCGCTCGACGGTCCGAAGTGGCGCTGGCAGGGCCTCAACCACGCCAACGCGGCACTGACCGTGATCCGGTACGCGCCCGACCGCCCGGCCTCCGTCGTCTTCTTCAACGACATGGGGCATCTGCCCGCGGAACTCCGCTGGACCGGCTTCCCACCGGAGTTCCGCGTCTGAGCGGCCGCCCCCGGCCAGCCGCCGTATCCCGCGAAGATCTTCGAGAACCCGCACCGAAGCGGTAACTCTCGTTCACCGCAGGGTCGTTGTTCTCGAACGGCACGCTCCCGCGGAGACAGCCGAAGGGGCCGTCGAGCCCCGCCGCTGACACTCGGGCGGGCAGCCCGTCCAGCGAGCCGCCGCACCCGGGGCTGCCCGGCACCTGGAGGCCGACCTCGGGACGCGCGTACACATAGGCGTCGACCTGTGGGATCGCATACGTCTGCTCGTACGCGACGTGCGCGGCCATCTCCGGCGAACCGACCGGGAAGGGCGCGTCGTTGGGCAGGGCGACCGCCTGGTACCCGGCGCGCGGGGCGCCGTCGGCCGTGTCCGCCAGGAAGGCGGCGTCGATGACGGGACGGCCGGACCCGCCGAGCTCCACCACGGTGTACGGCGTGCGCTCGCCGTCGAGTTCGGCGAGAATCGCGCCGACGGGCGACAGCGCGCTTCCTCTTGTGGGGCTTTCCAGCATCTTGTGTGACACATGACGTGCACCGGTTGCTCGCGGCCGGCGGGGGCGCGGCGGTACGGATTCCCCGCGGCTGCGCGCCGATGGCGTCTGCCTATGATCGTTCGAGGGTTCGATCGAGGTGCTGGTCGAACCGCACCGCACGCGACCACGGAGGCTGAACGGGCATGGCTGAGCGACAGGTTGTCATCGTCACCGGAGGCGGGACCGGGATCGGCGCCGCCACCGCCCGGCTGCTCGCCGACGCCGGACACCGGGTGGTCGTGTCCGGGCGCCGCCCCGAGCCCCTGCGCGAGATCGCCGAGGAGACCGGCGCGCTGGCCCACCCCTGCGACATCGGCGACCCGGACGCCGTGCGGGGCCTGGTGGACGCGGCGGTCGCGGCGTACGGCCGGCTGGACGGCGTGGTGCTCAACGCCGGGACCGGGCGCAGCGGGGCCGTCGGTGACACCTCGGTGGAGGACTGGGACCTGGTGATGCGCACCAATCTCACCGGCCCGTTCCTGCTGCTGCGCAGCGCGCTGCCGCATCTGGTCGAGGCCCGCGGGTCCGTGGTCGCGGTCGCCTCGGTGTCCGCGCTGCGCAACGGGGTGGGCAACGCCGCGTACGCCACGTCGAAGGCCGCGCTGCTCCAGCTGTGCAGCTCCCTCGCGGTCGACTACGGGCCGAAGGGGCTGCGCGCCAACACCGTGTGCCCGAGCTGGGTGCGTACGGAGATGGCCGACCGGCGCATGGCGCGCTTCGCCGAGGAGGAGGGCCTCGCGGACGTCGACGCGGCGTACGAGACGGCCACCCGGCTGCTGCCCGCCCAGCGCCCTGGTGAGCCGCGTGAAGTCGCCGAGGCCATCGCGTGGCTGCTCTCCCCCGCGGCGTCGTTCGTCAACGGCGCGACGCTCACCGTCGACGGCGGGGTGACGGCGCTCGACCCCGGGACCGTGCCCTTCGGGTTCCACGTCGAGCGCCGCGGGGACGCGACCGGCTGAGGCCGCACCTGACCATCGGTCAGGCAAGCCCGGTGAGCAGCTCCTCGCGGCTGTTGACACCCGTCTTGCGGTGGATCCTCCCGAGGTGGTCGTTGACGTGCGCGGCGGCGGTCGAGCCGGCGGGCGATGCGCTTGGTGGGCAGGCCGTGGAGCACTTCCTGCATGACGGTCCGCTCCCGGGTTGTCGTCCCGTACCGGACGGAGACGGCCGGCAACAGCAGGCCGCCCGGGGCCGGTTTTGCGGCTGTCGACCCGTACATGGCCGTCGCCCGCGTCCTGGAACCGCAACTGCTGGGCGGTGGTCGCGTTGCAGCCGTACTGCTGGACGGCGGCGCCGTCGGCGGTACCGGCCGACGTCGCGCCCACGCACTCGCCGCTGTGCTGGGCGGACACGGTGACCCACCCCGTCGGCAGCGGCGCGGCTTCTGCCCTGGGGCGGCAACGGCACCAGTGGTCAAGGCGGCGGCGAGCGCGCCGACGGCCACCAGCGATGCGGCTCCGCCACGCGCGCTCCGACGGTCGTGTGGAGTGGGGGTTGCGGGAATGGCCATGGCCTCACCCATTCTTCAAGGCGTGAAGTTAGGGCTCCACCATGGACACGTCAATGGTTCAGACCTCGAACATCTGATCCGAACAGGGGCTTGACAGATTGTTGGCTCGCCACTCAAGTCACGTAGTGAAATAAGAGGGTTCCGCTAAGGTGTAGACCAATTCAGCCCGACTTTGGCGCGCTTGCGTTCAATACGTGAACGAACATTCCACCTTTTCCATCACCACGTCGCGTTCCTTGAATGCACTGACCGACGGGCAGACCACATGGACGCCTCCCGACGGGCACTGCCCACCTGAGCTGCGAGACTACAATTCCCCTCCTCGTCAAATTGACGAACCATCAGCAATCGCCCAGCAAAGCAAAAAGCAGCCGTTAGCCCGTTTCACCCCGTATTGCCGGGCAGATTAGGCCCGTCCCGCCCGTATCCGAAAATTCCGTTGTCATCTCGTTAAGGGCTAACTTCTTGACGTCTCCGCAAGGGCAGGGTTGGCTTCCAGCCACCTCGGCCGAAATTTATGCGGCCATGTCAGGGAGGTTGTTTTTAAGTGAGCACGCGTACCGGCCGTGGAGCGATGACCGTGGGTGTCGTCGCGATGGCCGTCACCCTCGCCGCATGCGGCGGCGGGAGCAAGTCCGGCGACGGGTCCAACGGAGCCGCCAAGAAGAGGGACCTCAAGATAGGTCTGCTGCTGCCGGAGAAGCAGGCTGCTCGCTACGAGAAGTCGGACAAACCGCTGATCGAGAAGATGGTCGGCGAGCTGACCAGCGGCAAGGGCCAGGTCGTCTACGCGAACGCGGAGCAGGACGCGGCGCGCCAGAACCAGCAGGTCGACGCCATGATCGCCAAGAAGGTCGACGCGCTCATCATCGACGCGGTGGACTCCAAGGCCATCGGTGGCGCGGTGCAGCGGGCCAAGGACGCGGGCATCCCCGTCGTCGCCTTCGACCGGCTCGCCGAGGGCCCTGTCGACGCGTACGTCTCGTTCGACAACGAGGACGTCGGTCATGTGCAGGCCAGGGCCCTGCTGGACAACCTGGGCGAGAAGGCCAAGGACGGCCAGATCGTGATGATGAACGGTGCCCGCACCGACCCGAACGCCGCCCAGTTCAAGAAGGGCGCGCACAGCGAGCTGGACGGCAAGGTGAACATCGGGAAGGAGTACGACACCAAGGAGTGGAAGCCGGAGAACGCCGCCGCCAACATGCGCAGCGCGATCTCGGCCCTGGGCAAGGACAAGATCATCGGTGTCTACTCCGCCAACGACGGCATGGCCGGCGGCATCATCAGCGCCCTCAAGGCCGCGGGTGTCTCCAAGCTGCCGCCGATCACCGGCCAGGACACCGAACTCGCCGGGGTCCAGCGCATCGTGGCGGGCGAGCAGTACATGAGCGTCTACAAGTCGTACGCGGAGGAGAGCCCGATCGCCGCGCAGATGGCGGTCGCGCTGGCCAAGGGGCAGAGCCTCATCTCCATCGCCAACTCCAAGACCAACAGCCCGACCAAGAGCGACATCCCCACCGCGCTCGTCCCGGTCGTCGCCGTGATCAAGGAGAACATCCGCTCCACCGTCGTCAGCGACGGCCTCTACACCATCGACGAGATCTGCACGGCCAAGTACAAGGCCGCCTGCAAGTCCGCCGGACTGCAGTAACGGGCGCAGCCGCACCGCCCGACCGTAAAGACCTCTGCCCGGCCCGCATGACGCGGGCCGGGCAGAGGTCTTCGGGTCCGTTCTACGGGCCTCCGGGGCGGTCAGCCGCCGTACGCGGCCTTGGGCGGGCGGCGCAGCCGGGGCTCCGGGCGCGCCGCGCCAGAGGCGCACGGCTCGAACCCGAAGGGCGCCAGCAACTCGGCCTGGAAGGACGCGGGAGCCGTGGCGTAGGCCGGCAGGGACGCCTCGTCCACGATGCGCAGGACCGGGTCCAGGACGACTTCGAGGGCCGCCGGGTGGGCGGTCGGGGCGATGCCGACGGCCGCGAGCAGCCAGTGGTCCTCCTCGCCCGGTATCCGTCCGTCGTGGTCGCGCGCGGGCATCAGGGTCGGCCGCAGCCCGTGCAGTCGCAGCAGGGCTCTGTGCTCCTCCTCGTCGATGGAGACACCCGGCGGGATCCACACCGCAGCCGCCTCGGGCGCTCCGGAGCCCGACTCGGCCACCCACACCTTGCCGGTCTCCAGACCGAAATGCGCGAGGATGAGCCGGAGTTGGGCCTGTGAGGCCGAGACGAGAGCGGCGGTCTCGGGCGGCAGCCCGTGGTCGCCGGAGAGCAGGCGCACTATCGCGTTCACATCCTGCAGGGACGCACGCCGAGCGCTGACCCTGTGCGCAAAAGTGAGGGCCATAAGCCGTGCCTTTCGCTGTGGTGCGTGAGGACGACAGTGGCCTCACGCACCTCTTTGGCTTCTCTTTACCGAGGCTACCCGCCCAAGGGTAAGGGCATCGTATGAATCGGGGACCCCTCAGCCGACCGGGAATTGTGCGCCGGAGGAGGCGCCCGGGGCGTGCGGCGGCACCTGGGCGCCATCGCTGCTCGCCGCCGATCCGTCGAACCGGGCGGACTGCCCGGTCCGCACATGCGGTCGGCCCCGGTCCGACCGGCGGCGACCTGCGGCGACGGGCTCCCGGACGGGAATGGCGCCACTCCGCCCCGCTCGTGACGCCAGCATTGACGCCACTTCTGGCGCCATTCATCACTTCGGGTACTTGATATAGCGCCAAGATGGTGCCACTCTGGCGTCATGGACCTTACGCCCTACGTCGACAACCTCCGCCACGAGCTCGCGGTCGCCGCGGATGCCGGTGGGGACGAAGCCCGCGCGCTGGCGGAGCGGCTGACCACCCCGCTGGAGTCGGCCGTCAGGCTCACGCTGCTCAACGCGCTGTCCGCGGCCACGGACGAGATCACCCGGGATCTGGCGCCGGGCTCGGTCGACGTGCGGCTGCGCGGGCTCGACCCCGAGTTCGTGGTCACCGCGCCACCGGTCCTGGAGGCGTACGAGGAGGTCGGGCAGCGGGAAAGCGCGCCGAGCGGGGGGCGGGTGCCCGTGGCGGCCCCGGCCGGCGGCGACGACGGCGGTACGGCTCGGATCAACTTCCGTCTGCCCGCCCACCTCAAGACACGCGTCGAGGACGCCGCCGGCCAGGAGAGCCTCTCGGTCAACGCCTGGCTGGTCCGGGCCGTGGCCACCGCCCTGGAGCCCGGCGACGGCGGCCCCGCCCCCACTCGCAGCCGCCACCGGGGCGGCCAGGGCTTCACCGGCTGGGTGCGCTAGGGCCCGCCCGGAGATCCGGTCGGCTTCGGCACTGGACGCCTTTCGGTGCGAGCAGGCCGGAACCACTTCACCCTTCACCCGTCCGACCGGCGGGACCACACACCAGAGCCAAGAAGACGGGACAGCCATGCCGCACTTCGACACACCCCAACCGATCTCCGTCATCCTCGAATTCGACATCGGCTCGGCCCTGATCACCGCGGGCAAGCGCACGGACACGGTCGTGGAGGTGCTCCCCCGCGACGGTGCCGCCGAGGCCGACGTACGGACCGCGCAGCAGACACAGGTGACCTATTCGGGCGGCAAGCTGGTGGTCAAGGGACCCAAGAAGCGCTCCCTGTTCAGCCGCAGCGGATCGCTCGACATCAGCATCGAGCTCCCCGCCGGTTCCCGGCTCCAAGGGACCGCGCCACTGGGAGACTTCGTCACCGAGGGGCTGCTCGGGGACTGCACCCTCAAGACCTCGGCCGGTGACATCCAGGTCGAGCACGCGGCGGCCGTCCAGCTGAAGACCGCCCACGGCGACATCCGGCTGGGCAGCGCGAGCGGGGACGTCGAGGTCGCCGGTTCGGGCCGGGTGGAGATCGGCGAGGTCGCGGGCACCGCCACGGTGAAGAACGTCAACGGCGAGACCACGATCGGCGAAGTCACCGGCGACGTACGGGCGAACGCGTCCAACGGCCGCATCTCGCTCGGCGTCGCCCACGCCGGAGTCGACGCCAAGTCCGTGAACGGCGGCATCCGGGTCGCCGACGTCAGGCGCGGCCAGATCGTGCTCATGTCGGCCATAGGAGACCTGGAGGTCGGCATCCGGGAGTCCACGGCCGCGTGGCTCGACGTGAACACCCGGATGGGAATCGTTCGCAACTCCCTCGGCACGGCCGACGGCCCCGGCTCGGAGGACCTCACGGTCGAGGTGCGCGCGCGGACCGGCCTCGGCGACATCGTGATCCGGCGCGCCTGACCGCCCGTCGGCCCCGACGTCCTGGCGGGCGCGGCCGTGGAGGCCGAGGCCCTGCCGACGGGCGCCGGCTCCGATTGGTACGAGCCGAGGGATGGCGACTGGCAGGTCCGGCGGTCGCGCCCTCAGAGGCTGTGGGCGACCGGGTGAAGGGGTTGGTAGAAGGCGAGCTCGGCCCCGCTGGGCAGGCGGACCGCCGCGATGCGGCCCCAGGGCTGGTCGGTGACCGGCCGCGTCAACTCGACCCCCTTGGCCGCGAACTCCTCCACCTGGGCGGTGATGTCGTCGCACATCAGATACAGCTCGTGCTTGGGCTCCCTCGTGGTGGGGTGGACGGCCAGTTCTGTCGGCGGGAGCCGGAAGATGAGCCAGCCCTGGCCCGCGTCCACCCCCGGGAAGCCCAGCACGTCCCGGATGAAGGCCCGGTCGGCCTCGGCGTCCGTGCTGTAGAAGATGGCGTGCGCGCCACTGAACATGCTGCCCTCGCTTAGTCGTTCCGTCCGCACCGGCTGGTCCCCGGCATCCTCGCAGCCGGGCAGCGGGCCCCTCGTCGACACGCGCGACCCGGCCGCAACCTACCCGGTCCGGATGCGACGGGAGTCGAGCGCCACTGGAGTGCGCGGACGGCGGACGGCGGACAGGGCCGACGCCGAGACGCGGGCACGTCGAGCACTCCGGCACTCAGGCACTCGACCGTTCGGGCCCGCGTCAGCCGACCATCGCGCCGAGTGCGGACAGCGCCTCCAACTGCCGGGCGCTCAGCCCCCGCACCCCGCGCAGATCGAGCCGCTCGTACACGCGCGGGGCGTGGAACGTACTGACGCAGCGGTCCGCCCCTCCGGTCCACGCCCTGAGCCGGGCCATCTCGTCCTCCCGGCCGAAGATCGCGCCGGTCCGGGCCGCGGTCGCCGTGTCGACGGTGACTCCGGAGATGGCGCCGCGCCGGCGCGGCTGCGCCGGGGTCCGCCGGGTCTCGCTCCTCGCACGCCGGAACTGGTAGTACGCGGTCGCCGGTCCCAGCAGTGCGGAGGGCACGGCCACCAGGGTGGTGAGGGCGGTCACGTCCATGCTCGCTCCGCTGCGTCGTGACTCCGGGTGACGAAACGGTGACGTCGTCCAGGGTGGCACGCGGGATGCGGTCGCGAACTACGTTTGCCGAAGGCCGTGCGCGCGGGGCGCGCACGGAGCCTGAGCACGGGTTACGGCTGAACGGCCGCCGCCCCGCCGGGCTTTCGGCCCCGTACGGCCCAGGCGCGGGCGGTGAGGGCGATCGAGCCGTCCGGCCGTGTCGGTACGGCCTGGCGCAGCGCGGTACGGAGCCGGTCACGGGCGGGTGGGGCGAGTGCTGCCACGTAGCCGGGTGCCGGGCCCTGCCCGCTGAGGAAGGGCTCCCACAGATCCGCGAAGCCGGTGAAGACGGTGTCCACCTCGATCTCGGCGACAGCCGCGTCGACAAGGCCCGCGCCGGTCCACAGGCTTCTCAGCGGATCCGGGCGGCACTGCGGGAACCGGCGGCCCTCGTGCAGCGCGGCGGCCGCCGGGTCCAGGGCGACGGCGGCGTCCCAGAAGTGGCGCAGGAGGTGCATCCCCTCCGCGTAGTCCCATACGTACGCCGCCACCGTCGCGCCGGGCCGTACGACCCGTACCGCCTCGGTGAGCGCGGCGTCGGGTGCGGGCAGGAAGTTGAGCACGAGCCCGCTGACGACGACATCGCAGGAGGCGTCCGGCACCGGCAGCGCACGGGCGTCCGCCACGGCGAACCATGCCCGGTCGGCGGCCTTGGGTGCCCGGGCTGCGGCGGACCGCTCGTGTGCCTCGGTGGCGGCCGCCCGTGCCGAGGCCGCGAACCCGGCGGACCGGTCCACGCCGAGCAGCGCGGCCGGTCCGCACCGAGCCGCCACGGTCGTGGTCAGGGCGCCGGTGCCGCAGCCCACGTCCAGCCACCGCAGCCCGTCCGCGCAGCCCAGCCATGTCACGAACCGCTCGGCGACCGTGCGGCTCCAGCGGCCCATGTACCGCTCGTAGGCGGTCCCGGCCGCCCAGACGTCGAAGCGCCCGTCCCGCGCGATGCGCTCGGCCTGCCCGCCTGCCGTGTCCATGTCTTCACGATCCCGGACGCGGCCTGGCGGCGCGAGGCCGCCGCCTTCAGCCGCCCTCGGGACGGCGTCTGCGTTCTTTCGCCGCTGCGGCGCGCGCCGTTTCCTGCTCCCACAGGCGGGAGAGCTCCTGGGCCTGTTCGTTCAGCTCGATCGGCTCGTCCTCCTCCTTCCAGAGCCCCTGTTCCTTGAGCCGGCGCACCTGGATGTCGACGGGCGGCTCCGGGTCGTAGTCGCAGGGGCGCGGGCCCTCGGGCCCGTCGGGGCCGATCCGGACGAGCCGTTCGACGCGGGTCACCCGGAAGCGCCGCTCGGCGACGCTCAGCGCGTTGCGGCGCTTGTCGTCGAGCCGGTCGGCCGCCTCCGCGTACACCGCGCGGGTGGCCTCGTCCAGCTGGAGCGTGAACGGCGCCATCACCCGCAGCCAGCCCGCCAGGGAGTCCCTGGCGCCCTGGGGCGTCGTGTACGCCGCCCCGGGGTCGTGGGCCCGCCACTTCCCGCCCTCCCGCTCGGAGACCATGAAGACGGCGGGCAGCAGCACCCCGCCGGGGTACCGCTCGACGGCCCGCCGCGCGTCGTCCGTGACCTCGCGGGGCGCGCCGGGGGCGGAGCCGACGAAGCGGACCAGGTCCAGCTTGAGGATGCCGTCGGCCAGGCCGGTTCCGGTGTACGGGTCGATCACGAAGCCCTTGGTGCGCGAGGGCACCCGGTGCGACTCGCCCACCTCGCCCGGGTCCGGGTCGGACGGGCGCGGCGGCTCCGGCCCGCCGGCCCCCATCCGGATGAAGCGCGAGGCCCGGACGATCCGGAACCGCTCCCCCAGGACGCACACGTCGTCGACGACCTCCCGGTCCATGCGCGCGGCCGCCGCCAGCCACTTGCGCCCGGCCTTGTCCTGGCCGGCGCCCGAGGCTTCCCGCGCCCGCCCGCGGAAGCGCGAGCCCAGCGCGTCCCGGGCGCCCTGCGGCGTGTCGCTGCTGCACTCGGGCAACTCCCAGCCGCCCGTCTCGCACTCTCTGGCGTGGAAGAACTCCGGAATCCCCACCCCCAGGATCTCCGGGTACCGCTTCCGTGCCTGCCACGCCTCCTGCTCGGCGAACGCGGCGACCGGGCCTTCCTGCGGCGTCACACGGAACGTCAGAAAGGCCGGCACCTTGTCCTCGTAACCGCTCATGTACCGACTGTGCCCGACCCGGGGACGGCGGTGTGGGGCGAAGCGTGAAATCAACTCATCGCGGGTGACGGGGAATTGATCCGCGGAAACGTACGGGAGCCCGGTCGGGCGTGCGGGGCGCGGGACCGGCGTACCGTGGAATCAAGATCGGGCCGTCACGCCGTGGGCAGGTGCACATGAGTGGTGCGTGGGCGAGCTGGGAGCGTCGCGAGAGCGGGACGGCGGGGGCCCTTGGGAGTGCGCTGCTGCTGCCCGGCGGGATGTGCCGGGCGGGGCAGTACGACGAACTGATGGCCGAGCCCGCGCTGGCCGGGGTGCGGCTGGTGGCGGTGACGCTGCCGGGGCACGGCGGTACGCCCGCGCCCCGCGACACCAGCGTCGAGAACTACGCCCGGCTCGCGGGCGAGTGCGCCGCCGAACTCGGGTGCGATGTGGTGGTGGGGCACAGCATGGGCGCCAACGTCGCGCTGGAGATGGCGGGATCTGGTGTGTTCCCGGGACCGGTGATCCTGCTCGCGCCCAGTTTCTCGCGCCAGGACGAGGCGGTGTTCCTGCGGGCGCTCGACCGGCTCGCGCGCGTGCTCGGGCACCTGCCGTACAGCGCGATGCTGAAACTGGTCGGCGGCATGGCCGGGCAGAGCCCGCTGCCCCCGGACCGCGTCGCCTCGCTCCTCGCGGACCTGCGCCGGAACGACCCGAGCGCCGTGCGCCGCACGGTCCACGACTACCTCCGGTACCTGGACCGCCACGGCACGGTGGCACCACGTCTGTGCCAGGCCGGGGTGCCCGCCTGGGTGGTCCACGGCGAGAGCGGGGACGGCGGGGCGACCGACGCCGAGCGGCGCACGCTGGAGGCGTGCCCGCGGGTCAGCGTGGTCACCATTCCCGGACCGAGCTTCTTCACTCCGAACGAGGAGCCCGCCCTCGTGGCGAAGCTCGTCGTGGAGGCGCTGGCGACGTCCCGATGACGAGGACCCGCCGCTGAATCCCCGCCCGTGAGGTCCCGTACAGCCGGGCCCGCCCCGCCCCGCAGGCCACCCGCGTCACTCAGCTTCACAATGAAACCGTGGAGTGGTTCGTCGCACCCGACTACTGGCTGAGCCGGCTGGTCTTCCAGCGGGCGCTCGCCGCGGTCTACCTCGTCGCGTTCCTGGGCGCGGCTGTGCAGTTCCGGGCGCTGATCGGCGAGCGCGGCATGCTCCCGGTCCCGTGGTACGTCGAGCGGGTGCCGTTCCGCCGGGCGCCGAGCGTCTTCCACTTCCGCTACTCGGACCGGTTCTTCGCCGGCTGGGCCTGGGCAGGGGTCCTGGTCTCGGCGGGACTGCTGGCCGGGGTCGACGCCAGGGTGCCGCTGTGGGGCGCGATGCTGCTGTGGCTGCTGCCCTGGGCGCTGTACCTGTCGATCGTGAACGTGGGCCAGACCTGGTGGTCCTTCGGCTGGGAGTCACTGCTCCTGGAGGTCGGGTTCCTCGCGGTGTTCCTGGGCAACGACGAGGTGGCGCCGCCCATCGTCGTGCTGTTCCTGATGCGCTGGGTGCTGTTCCGCGTCGAGTTCGGTGCGGGGCTCATCAAGATGCGCGGCGACGAGTGCTGGCGCAAGCTGACCTGCCTCGACTACCACCATGAGACACAGCCCATGCCGGGCCCGCTGAGCTGGTTCTTCCACCATCTGCCCCGGCCCTTCCACCGCGTGGAGGTCGCCGCCAACCACGTCACGCAACTGGCCGTCCCGGTCCTGCTGTTCACCCCGCAGCCCGTCGCCACGGCGGCCGCCTCGCTGATGATCCTCACCCAGCTGTGGCTGATCCTGTCGGGCAACTTCTCCTGGCTGAACTGGACGACGGTCGCCCTCGCCGTCACCGCCGTCGACTTCTCCCCGGCCGCCGGCACCCGGCACTTCGCGGCCACCCCGCTCTGGTACGAGGTCGTGGTCCTCGCCGTCGCCGCGTTCCTGCTCGCCCTGAGCTACCGCCCGGCGCGCAACCTGCTCTCGCGCCGCCAGATCATGAACTACTCCTTCGACCCGCTGCACCTGGTCAACACGTACGGCGCGTTCGGCAGCGTCAGCCGGCTGCGGCTCGAAGTCGTCATCGAGGGCACGGCGGACCCGCTCCCGCTCGCCGACTCCGACTGGCGGGAGTACGAGTTCAAGGGCAAGCCCGGGGATCTGCGGCACTGGCCGCGCCAGTTCGCGCCGTACCATCTGCGGCTCGACTGGCTGATGTGGTTCGCCGGTCTCTCCCCGGGCTACGCGCGGCCGTGGTTCGGGCCCCTGGTGGAGCGCCTCCTGGACAACGACCCCGACACGCTGCGCCTGCTCAGGCGCTCCCCGTTCCCGCCCGACAGCCCGCCGCACTACATCCGCGCCCGGCTGTTCCGCTACCAGTACACGACGTGGCGCGAGCTGCGGGCGACGGGCGCGTGCTGGAAGCGGACGTACGTACGCGACTTCCTGCCGCCCACACGGCTTGGGGCGACCGACCGCACCGGATAGCGACGGCGGGCGGGAACGGGCTGCCGGGCGAGGGGAGCGAGGCGCTGGATCAGGCCTGGCAGATACCGCGCTCGTAGTCGAACGTGGCGGTCGCCTGCGAGTACTTCCACTGCGGGGCGAGCAGCTTCGCCTTCAGCTGGGCGGCGGCTTCGGGGCTCTCCACCACGTATCCGAAGTCCTGGAGCCACGAGGGGTACAGGTTCTTGGAGCCGATGTAGAAGGCCGAGTCGTCGACGGAGACCAGCTTGTGGTGCTGGGCGTACGGGTGGCCGTCGGCCCACTTCGGGCTGTCCGAGCTGCGGAAGGTGGCCAGCTGGAGGCTGGAGCACATCTTGGCGCGGGCGGCGCCCTTGTCGCCGGTCAGCAGGGCGAGGCGGTCGCGCAGGGTGTCGCTGACCTCGGAGAGCGACTTGATCTGCGAGTAGCCGCCGCTGCCGACCGCGCCGCGGTTGGCGGGGTCGCTGACGACGATCCGCACCTTGACCCCGGCGGCCATCTTCGCGGCGAGCGCGTCGTAGAGCCGGATGTCGTAGCGCGGCAGCGGCGGGCAGGTGGCGTTGAGGTCCTGCTGGGAGATCTCGATGTGGTCGCGCGCGCTGGAGACGAGCGCGCGCAGGGCACTCTCCTCCGGGTTGACCGTGTCGTAGTCGCGGTCGGCGTTGGTGTTGTCGTGCAGCCCGACGACGCACTTGGTGTCGGCGGCGGTGGGCAGCGTCGGGCGGAACGCCGAGGCCGGGTCGTTGTTCTTGATGCCGACGCCGAGACCGCCCACGGCGATCACGGGGACGTTGCCGTCGGCGGGGGCCGGGCCGGGGGCGTCCCGCGTGAGCGACGGCATACAGCCGGCGCCGTTGGAGGAGGCGAACCAGACGCTGGCGATGTTGGACTTGTTCTGGCAGGTCCAGGCCCACAGTGTGTCGAGGTACTTGCCCGCGGAGCCGGCGGCCGGTCCCGTCAGCGCGAGGTCGACGTCCGACACCGGGTGGGCGGTGTCGAGGTAGTCGTCCTTCCAGCCGTTGATGCCGCCGGTGACGGCCGACCGGTTGTCGACGACCAGCAGCTTGGAGTGGTTCCACGAGAACGCGGTCTTCGAGGTGGTCATCGACGCCACGTTGAGCGTGACGTTCTTCGCCGCCTCGCCCAGCCTGCCGACCAGTTCGTCGCGGTACTTCGAGGGGAGCACGTTGAGGTGGTAGATCGGCGCGGCGCCGACGAGGACACGGACCTTGAGCTTGTTCCCGGCGGCGGCCGAGGCCTTGAGGCCGTCGACGATCGCGTCCTCGAACGCCCCGTTGGGGAACGGCGCGAGCGTGGATATGTCCACCGTGCTCTTGGCCTTGGAGATGTTCTCGGTCATCTTGGCGAGCAGCCGCTTCGTCCCGGGCCGCTCGGCGCACTTGTCGTCGCCCCAGCAGCCGGGGGTCTGGAGCAGCCAGTCCGAGGGGTCGGCGCCCGAGGCGTCGAGCCGGTTGCCCGCGGTGCGCTCCCAGACGGTGCCCTCCAGGCCCGGCGAGACCTGACGCAGGGCCTGTTCGACCGCGTCGAGGTGCGCGGTCGCGCCCGGGCCGGGCGGGGTGTCGCCGGAGTCCGCGAGCGCCGGGGCGGCGGGCAGGACCGCGAGCACGGTGGAGCAGGCCACCAGATGACCGGCGAGGCGGGTGCGGCGGCGAAGCTGACGGTGAGCCAATTCTTTTCGCATTCTGGTCGGGGAGGGCGTTCACGAACGCCCGTGCGGGGTGGGCGAGTCGGAACACCGGGACCGCCCACCAAGATCAACTCACAGAGGTTACCAATCGGCCGGAAGCGGTCGGACCCGACCGGGACGCGGGGAGCCCCCGATGGCCGAGAACCGCTGGTCGACGAACGGCCCGGCGCCCGCGCCCCGGACCGCCCGGCCCGCGGCGACCCGGC
>NZ_JBHWUR010000065.1:0-43110 GCF_042737755.1 Streptomyces sp. NPDC059994 | reverse complement strand
GTGCGGGCCACCGCCGGGCCGGAGGGCCTGTCGCCGGGCGCCGGGCGGGCGGCGGCGGCCGGAGCCGTGTACGCCACGGCGGCGGCCGCCAAGGCCGCGAGCACCGCCCGGCGCCCCATCGCGGGTCCGGGCATCTCAGCCCGCCTCGGGCACGAAGCGGATGCCGTAGCCGCGGATCCAGGCGTCCAGGTCGATCAGCCGCTCCATGACCGCGCGCCCGCTGTAGGGCCCGCCGATCGAGTACGAGCCCACGGGGCGCTCAAGCAGGCGTCGCAGGCCCTTCGGGTCGACGAGGTCCAGTACGGGGGAGTCGCCCGAGGCCAGGGCCGTGATCCGGTCGCGCAGGGAGATCTCGTACTGGACGTCCTGGGTGGACGGGTACGGGCTCTTCTTGCGCTCCACGATCGAGCGCGGCAGCACGTCCTGGGTCGCGGCGCGCAGCAGGCTCTTCTCGCGGCCGTCGAACGTCTTCATCGCCCAAGGGGTGTTGAAGACGTACTCGACGAGGCGGTGGTCGCAGAACGGGACGCGGACCTCCAGGCCCACCGCCATGCTGATCCGGTCCTTGCGGTCGAGCAGGAAGTTGACGAAGCGCGTGAGGTGCAGATGGCTGATCTCGCGCATCCGCGCTTCCTGCGGGCTCTCGCCGGGCAGGGCGGGAACGTCGCCGATGGCTTCCTTGTAGCGCTGGTCGATGTAGGCGCCGAGGTCGAGCCGGTCCCACAGGCCCGTGGTGCGCAGCGCGTCCTGGCCGCCGGCCCGCCGGTAGGGCAGGTGCCAGGGGAAGGTGGCCGAGGAGACCGCCTCCGGGTCGTGGAAGTGGCTGTAGCCGCCGAAGAGCTCGTCGGCCGACTCGCCGGACAGGGCTACCGTGGAGCGGGCCCGTACCGCCTGGAAGAGCAGGTAGAGCGAGTACTCCATGTCACCGGTGACGGTGGGCAGGTCGAGCGCGCGCAGCACCGCGCCGCGCACCTCGGGCGTGAGCAGCTGAGCGTTGTCGAGGACGATGTCCTCGTGGTCCGTGCCGATGTGGGCGACCGCCTCCTTCACGAACGGCGCGTCCGGCGCCTCCCACACCGCGTTGGCCTCGAACCGCTCGGCGTGGCCGGTGAAGTCGACGGAGAAGGTGCGGATGCGGCCGCTGCCCTCCTCGGCGAGCGCCCGGGCGGCGAGCGCGGTGACCGCGCTGGAGTCGAGGCCGCCGGAGAGCAGCGAGCACAGCGGCACGTCGGAGACGAGCTGGCGGCGCACGGTGTCGTCGAGGATCTCGCGGACCGTGCCGACGGTGGTGTCCAGGTCGTCGGTGTGCGGGTGCGACTCCAGCTGCCAGTACCGCGTCTTGCGCAGACCGCGCCGCGAGAGACGGACCATGCTGCCGGGCCGCACCTCGTACATCCCGCGGAACACGGCGTGTTCGGGTGTCATCGTCAGGCCGAACACCTCGCGCAGGCCCTCGGCGTCGACGACCGGCTCGGCCAGCGGATGGGCGAGGATCGCCTTGGGCTCGGAGCCGAAGAGCACTCCGTCGTCGGTGGGGTAGTACAGGAGCGGCTTGACGCCCATCCGGTCGCGCACCAGGAGCAGTTCCTCGCTGCGGGTGTCCCACAGGGCGAACGCGAACATGCCGTTGAGCCGCTCGACGAAGGAGTCTCCCCACTCCAGATACGCCTGGAGCACCACCTCGGTGTCGCTGGAGGTGCGGAACCGGTGGCCCCGGGCGCTCAACTCGGCCCGCAGCTCCCGGTAGTTGTACACCTCGCCGCTGTAGGTGACGACCGCCTCGGGGGCGGCGCCGAACCCGGCGCTCATCGGCTGCTTGCCGCCCTCGATGTCGATGACCGCGAGGCGCCGGTGGCCGAGCGCGACGTGCCGGCCGGTCCACACCCCGCCCGCGTCGGGTCCGCGGCAGACCATGGTGGCGGTCATGGCCCGGGCGCTCTCCTCGTGCCGCGTGACGTCGTGGCCGTAACCGACCCAGCCCGCTATACCGCACATGTCTCAGACCCCCCTCTCGTCAGGCGTAGGTGTAGTACCGGCGGTGGTCGACGACCTCGGCGACGGTCCTGGTGTGCCACGGGAACAGCGGGGTGCTCGGATCGGCGACCTCGGGGGTCGGCTCCTGCGGCAGGTAGTGCGGCACGTCCGGGTGGAGCGTCTGCCAGTCGGCCCAGATCTTGTCGATGAAGCAGTGGTGCAGGAAGAAGACCGGGTCGTTGGGGGAGGAGATGTACATCATGTGGCCGCCCACCCACTGGTGCCCGGCGCCGTGCAGCTTCCCCGCCGGGGGCTCCCAGGCGAAGTTGGTGTAGCCCTCCAGGTGGTTGCGGAAGCTGTTGTACGGCGGCTGGCTGCCGGAGGTGTAGTTCCACGGCGGGCAGTCGTAGACCGGCAGGTCCATGGTCTGCTGGAGTTGCTCGGGCGAGGGCAGCGAGGGCATCTTCTGGGCGATGCGGCGGATCAGGAACTTGCGGTCGTCCACGGTGTAGTGGCCGTTGAGCGCGGGGTTCTCGTCGCCCTCGGGCTGCACGTTGACCTTGAGCTGCCAGCCGTTGGGGTAGGCGAACGGGCCCGTCATCACCATGCCGTCGGATGCCCGCCCGTCGCCGCCCATGAAGTCGTCGGCCCACAGGGGCGACTGGGGCGACTGGTCCTTGGTCCAGTCCCAGTACGGCAGGGTCACCGTCGGGTCGACCCGGCGCAGCTCCTTCTCGAACTCCATCAGGTACTGCCGGTGCCAGGGGAAGAACCCCGGGTTGATGTGGCCGACCCGCTTGCCGGTGTCCTTGTCGAGGTAGTCCTGGGAGTTGACGTCGACGTGGAGCTTGACGAACCGGTCGTAGATCCCGCGCCGCTTGATCTCCACGACGGCCTTGATGAACCGCCGCCGCTCGCTGCGCGACATGTCCAGGTGGTTCCTGCGGACGTGCGTCATGGTCCTGTTCCTCAATCTCGCGGGATCACATGGAGTGGTGGGAGGCGTCACCGAGCGGTACGAGGTTGGCGCCGTGCAGCTCGTCGACGGCGGCGCGGGCGGCGTGCAGCGGCGTCTTGGCGACCTCGTAGTGGCACAGGGCGCTCAGATAGGCGCCCTCACCGAGCTTCATCAGGTGCAGCGGCTTGCCGTCTATGGAGACGGCGTGGTCCGCGCCGGTCCGGGTGACCTGGATGGTGCGGCCCTTGTAGGTCTCGGTGTGGTCGTCGCTGTGGGCGGCGGCGACGGGGGCGTGGCCGGAGCCGTTGCGGGTGCCGTAGACGGCGACCCCGGCGGCTCCGGAGAGCCCGGTGGCGACGGTGGCGGCGACCGCGCCCCGCTTGATCACATCGCGGCGGTTGAGCATGGGGGGACCTTTCTGTGGGTGGGGATGGGGCCGCGGCGGCGCCTTACGGCACCGCTGCGGCCGTGATACCTAAGGGGCGCGGGGCTGTGACATGTGCGGCTCCGCCGCGTGGGCGCGACCAGCCCAAGCGGACCCGCAGCCGACCAACCGCGCCCCAGCGACCCGCTACTTCTCCAGGCAGAACTCATCGATCGGGTAGCCCACATGCCGGTCCTCGCTCGGCAGGAACCCGAGCACCTTGTCCCCCGGCTTGAGCTCGGTGCTGTTCAGCACCACACCGCCGGGTCCGAGGACCCGCACGTGCCAGTCGTCCTGGAGGATCAGGTTCACCTGCTGCCCGTTCGGCGCCACCGCGTCGATCGAGATCAGCGGCCGGGACTCGATCTTGACCCGCCCGACGGTGACGATCCGGGTCTGGCCCTTGATGTCGACCGCGAGGACCTTGCTGCCCGCCTTGAGCTCGCTGAGGTAGTTGGTCCGCTCGTCCTTGGAGAGGGTGTACGAGTGGATCGCGCCCGCGTTGACGCGGAACGGCCGGGTCGGCATGTAGGGCAGCGGGTGCGTCTCGCTGACGCACAGGATCATGCCCTTGGAGTGCGAGCCGACCAGGATGCCCTCGTCCTCGCGGAAGTAGGTGCAGGTGTCGACGCAGGCGCGCTCGCCCATGCCGATGTGCTCGGTCTGCCGTACCTCCAGCTCGACGAGGTTGAGGTTGGGCACGTCGGCGGTGGCGGCGGCCTTGAGGTGGGCCGCGTCGCCGACGGCCTTGGGCGCCATCATGACGCCGTCGGAGCCGTGCTCCAGGACGCCGAAGATGATCTCGGCCTCCTCCACGTCCTGGGCGACGGTGATCATGCTGCCGGTGGCCCGGGCGGCCGCCGCGATCACGATCTCCAGCGGGATCTTGGTGGGGTCGCGGAAGAGCAGCACGCTCCACTTCTCGGTGCGCGCGGACTCGCAGGCGTCCTCCAGGGTGGGCGCGTCGATGATCTCCACGAAGCGCCCGAACTCGATCTCCGGGTGCTTGACGGCCAGTTCGGCCGGGGTGATGCCGTGCGCCGCCGGGTCCACGATGACCACCGACGCGTCCCCGAACCCGTCCGGGAGCGGCTTGCCCTGCGGGAAGAGGACCTTGGTGATCGTCGGCGGCAGGTCGGCCAGGTCGGCGGGGTCGTCGGCGACGATGCCTTCGAGCCGGTAGTGCAGGGCCTCCTGGAGGATGGCCTCCTTGGCCTCGCCGAGCGAACGGGCGTCGAGCCAGCTGAGCTTCATGGGGAGAACTCCTCTTAAGAGACGGTGGTCAGCGGTACGGCGAGAGCCTCGGGGGCCGCGCTGTGCGCGGGCAGGTCGTGCGGTACGGGGTGGATCAGCCGGGCGACCTTGGCGGCCATGGCCCCGGGGTCCGGCGCGAGGAAGACGTTGCGGCCCATCGCCACGCCGCTGGCGCCGCCGCGCAGCGCCTCGTCGACGTAGGCGAGCACCCGGCTCTCGTCGGGCTCCCGGGGGCCGCCGACGACGATGAGGGGGACCGGGGACGCGGAGGTGATGTCGCGCATCTCGGCGATGGACTCGGCGCAGACGGTCTTGACGATGTCGGCGCCCAGATCGGCGGCGAGCGAGGCCGCGTGCGCGATCAGCGCCGGGTCGCGCGGGTTGGTGATCTTCGGGCCGCGCGGGTACATCATGGCGAGCAGCGGCACGTTCCACCGGTCGCAGGCGTCCGCCACGGCGGCCATGTCCGCGACCTGCTGGCGCTCCTGCGTGGAGCCGAGGTTGACGTGCACGCTGACCGCGTCCGCGCCGAGCCGCAGGCACTCCTCGACGCTGGCGACCAGGTACTTGTCGTTGGGGTCGGGGGCGTGCACGGTGCTGGCGCTCAGATGCACGATCAGCGAGGTGCGGGCGAACCGGGCGGAGTCGACGTACCGCAGGCTGCCCTTGTGCAGGACCACCGCGTCCACGCCGTTGTCCGCCAGCTGCCCGACCAGGTGGTCGAGACGGTTGCCGCCGGTCAGCGGGCCGTCGGTGACCGAATGGTCCAGCGGGACGACCAGCAGCCGGTCGCCGCCGTGGCGATGGATCCGCCGTAGCCGCAGCTGCCGTGCAAAGGAATGGTGCAACATCATCGGAACCTCCTCTGTCGGATCAGGCGGGCACGGGCGCGGTGAACCCCGTCCCGGCGTTGAGCGCGGCAAGACCGAACTCGTCGTGCAGGACCCGGGCGGCCCGGACCGCGTCGTCGTCCGGGACGGTCACCGAGATCCGCATCTGCGATGTGGAGACGGAACTGGGCGCGATCGCCTCGGACTTGAGGCAGCGCAGCAGCCGGGCGGTGCTGTCCGGGCGGCTGAGCAGTCCCGTACCGACGAGGGAGAGCTTGGTGATCCCCTCGTCGGACTCCATGCGCCGGCCCGGCGGCCCGGGGCGCCGGGCCAGGAAGTCCCGCAGCGGCTGTACGTCGTCGGTGTGCAGGGTGATGCCGATGTGCACGCCCGTGCTCCCGTCGGAGAGCGCCGCCATGTCGACGGAGAGGGACTCACGGGCGAGGAAGGCGAAGACGTCGGTCGCCGCGTCCGCGTCGCCCGCGCCGAAGCGCAGGGTCACCCGGGCAACGTCCGCGTCGAGGACCACTCCGGTGACGGTCGTCGGTGATTCGAGCATGTCGGCTTTCGTCTCCTCCCTGGCGGCGATCACGGTCCCGGGACCGGGCCGTGCGGAGTGCTTGACGTGGATGTCGACCTTCCGCAGCGCCGCCAGCTCCACGGCCCGGGCGTGCATGACCCTGGCGCCGGCGAACGACATCTCGGCCATCACGTCGACGTCGACGACCGGCAGGACCGAGGCGGCGGGCAGCACCCGGGGGTCGGCGGTGTACACGCCGTCGACGTCGGTGTAGATCTCGCAGTGCGCGGCGCCGAGTTCGGCGGCCACGGCCACCGCCGTGGTGTCCGACCCGCCGCGCCCCAGCGTGATCACGTCGCGCCGCGCGGTGAGCCCCTGGAACCCGGCGACCACCGCGACCGCGCCCTGGGCGAGCACCTCGCCGATGGCCTCGGTGTCCACGGCGACGATCACGCCCCGGCCGTGCGCGCCGGTCGCCAGGATGCCGGTCTGGGCGCCGACCAGGGACACCGCCCGCACCCCGGTGCGGTGCAGGGCCATGGCGAGCAGCGCGGCGGACGCGCTCTCGCCGGTCGCGAGCAGCTGGTCGGTCTCCCGGCCCGCCGGGGGCGCTCCGACGGACTCCGTCAGCCGGAGCAGCCGGTCGGTGGTGTTCCCCCGGGCCGAGACCACGACGACGACGTCGCGGCCGGTGCGGCGGGCGGCCGCGACCCGCTGCGCCACGGCACGGACCTGCTTGAGCGTGGTGAGCGAGCTCCCGCCGTACTTGTGCACCACGGGCCCGCGCCGGTCGGGGCGTTCGGCGTGCGAGGGGTCACCTCCGCCGTTCGAGAGAGCCATGAAGCAGTCCTTTCCTACGGCTTCGGCGAGGCCGTTTCCCGGATCCCCGTGCCTTTCCCGTCCGGCCCCACCGGCGGTGACGCTCCCCGAGGCGCGTATCGGCCAGGTTTCACGCGGATATCGCGGACCGGCGCGCGGCGATACCGGATGCGCGATGCCCCGTGCCGAGGGCACGGGGCATCGCGGAAATCGCTGGTGGGGACTGCGCCCACCGGATTTCGTCAGAGTTTCAACGTTGCCTGGAGGCGGAGATTCGCCTGCTGCAAACTCGTCAGCCGGGTGCGCATGGCCAGCGTGTGGTCGGTCCAGGACGTCTTCACGGCCCGGTGTGCGGGCTGGCGGATCAGCGAGGCGACCGGGGCCGCGCCCGGCTGCGCGGGGACCGGCCGGCTGGGCGTTTCCAGCGACGGGTCCTCGGCCAGGATGGCCTGCTCCAGGGTGCGCAGTGATTCACCGGGGTCGATGCCCAGTTCCGCCGAGAGGAGCGTCCGGGTCTCGCGGAACTGCCGCAGCGCGTCCGCCTGCCGCCCCGAGCGGTACAGGGCGAGCATCAGCTGGCCGCACATCTGCTCGCGGTACGGGTTCTCGGCGACCTGCCGGTACAGCTCCCCGACCACCTTGCGGTGCCGCCCCATCTGGAGCTCCAGGTCGACGCACTCCTCCAGGACGGAGAGCTGCTCCTCGCGCAGCATCGTGGCGGCCTGGCGCAGCACCCTGCTCTCCAGGCCCGCGGCCACCGGGCCCTTCCACTGCGCCAGGGCCGAGCGGAACAGGTCCACCGCCTGCTCGGGCTGCTTGTCGCGGGCCGCCCGGCGCCCGAGGGCGGCCAGGTGCTCGAAGCGGGCCAGGTCGAGCGCGGTGCTGGGCAGCCGGATGCGGTACCCGGCGGGGTGCGTCTCGATGAGGTCGCCCACGCCCGCCCCGACGAACTGGCGGCGGATCGCGGACACACAGATCCGCACCTGCCCCTTGGCGGAGGCGGGCGGGGTGTCCTCCCAGATGGCCTCCAGGAGCCGTTCGACCGGTACGACGTGTTCGGCTTCCAGTAAGAGCGTGGCGAGCAGTGCCTGCTGCCTAAATCCGCCCAGGCGGACCTTACGGCCCGCGCATTCCACTTCAAGTGGGCCGAGTATCCGGAAAGTGAATGCTTGGTTTCCCGCTGACTGCATTGGCTGAGCCCTCCCCAAGTCGGCGTTCTAGCAAGACTTTTCGGCCTCCGGCGGCCTTTTTCGGCCGCCGGACGCAATTCCGGCCCGGCCGATGCGGCGGCCGGGCGGAACGTCTTCGGCAAGGATTTCAGATGGCCCGTGGAGTACGCGTCGAGCAGCCCGTCTAGGGCCTGTCCGGTGGATCTGGTCGGCCTCGGCCCGGGGCGCCTGTTCGGTGCTGGTGAGCGGGGGTCTGGTGCTTCCCCAAGCTCTCAACTTCGTTCGAGCAGGGGAGACCCCAATGCTGCAAGGCGGAGGAGGGCGTCGACGCGGAGCGTCGGCAACCGACGACAACGCCGCTGGGGGTCCCCCCTGGCCCTCAAGGCCTTGGGGGAGGGCGTGCCAGACCCCCGCGTGCCGACCAGATCCACCGGACAGGCCCTAGCGTGCCGGGGCGGCGGTGGGCGCGGCCGTCGCGGGGGCGGCCGCCGGACGGTTGATCCGCAGGGAGAGCGCGAGGACGCCCAGCGCCACCACCCCCACGGTCAGCGCGGCGTAGCCGACGCCCGAGGCGCCGTCGGCGGAGTACCCGGCGGCCCCGGCCACGCCGCCGGTGCTGATGCCGATGTAGATCGTGCTCTGGTGCAGGCCGAGCAGGAGCGGCGCGGACTGCGGCGCCGTCGCCACAAGGCGCATCTGCTGCGGCACGTTGATCATCCAGTGGCACACGCCCCAGGCGGTCGCCATGGCGATGCCCGCGGCCAGCGACTTGGAGAGCAGCGGGGTGAGCGTGGCGGCGGTGACCAGGAGCGGGGCGGCGACCGTGATGGTCCGCACCGGCCCGATCCGGTCGGTGAGGCGCCCGGTGAGGAGGTTGCCCGACACCGCCCCGATGCCGAAGCAGAGCAGGATCAGCGAGGTGCGGCCCGCGTCGCCGCCGGTCGCCTTGTCCATCACCTCGTCGATGTAGTTGTAGACGGTCCAACTGGTGCTCAGGCAGAGCCAGGTGGCGATCAGCGTGACCAGTACGCGCGGCTGCCCCAGCGGTGCGAGCCGGGCCCGCAGGGTCGTCGCCGCCTGTCCCTTGAGCTGCGGGACGGTCGCCGCGATACCGGCGGTCGCCACCGCGGTCAGCCCCACCACCAGCCACAGGGCCGCGCGCCAGCCCGCCTGGTCGCCCAGCCAGGCGCCCAGCGGCAGGCCCAGCACGATGGCCGCGGTCAGCCCGCCCACCACCAGCGCCGCCGCCCGCCCGGCCCGCTCCGGCGGCACCATCGCCCGCGCCACGGCAAGGGAGTTGGCGGTGTACATGGAGGCACCGGCACCGGCCACGACCCGCCCGGCCATGGCCCAGGAGTAGTCCCCGGCCACGGCGGTGAGCGCGTTGCCGACCGCGAAGACGCCCAGGGCGCCGAGCAGCAGCTGGCGGGGCGGCCGGTGCCCGGTGGCCGCCGCGAGCAGCGGTCCGCCGATCGCGTACGCGAGCGCGAAGGCGGTGATCAGCCAGCCCGCGGTGGTGCGGGAGACGCCGAAGTCGTCGGCCATGGGGTCGAGGATGGGCGCGATGATGAACGTGTCGACGCCCATCGCGAAGTTGCCCAGGGCGAGGACGAGCAGCCGTAGACGCACGGTGACTCCTTGGAGATGTGCGGGGAAGGGGCGGGGACGGTCTGTCGGGGTGCGGTCACCCGTCGGGCAGGAGCTTGATCCCGGCGCCCAGGCCCAGGCCGAGCCGCTCGATGAGTTCCATGCACAGCAGCGCCATCTGCTCCAGGACGTGCGCGTTGCGCAGATCGCCCGCGTCGAGGCCGCGCAGCCCCGCCCGGTCGATGAGCTCGATGACCGGGATCTTGGCGCTGTAGTCGTCGCCCGCCACGAACACGTCGAGATGGGCGCCGTCGACCCGGCCGGCGAAGAGGGTGGCCGCGCAGGCGGTGTTGAACGCCTTGACGACGGAGGACTGCGGGGCGGCCCGGGCGATCAGCTCGGTCATGCTGGGGCCGGTCCGGCCGAGCGCCGCGTTGCCGGCCTCCTCCACCGGGTTGGTGGTGTCGATGAGGATCTTCCCGGCGAGCGCCGAGCGGTGGTGGACGACGAAGGCGAGGGTCTCCTCGGTGCCCATGGCGAGCGTGATGAGCTCGGCCTCCAGGACGCTGTCGACGTCGTGGGCCTCGACGCTGCCCCGGGTTCCCGCGCCCGCGGCGGCCGCCGCCCGTACCGCGCGCTCCGGGGAGCGGTCCGCGAGCCGTACGGTCTCGCCCGCGAGCGCGAACTGCCGTGCGGCGGCCCGGCCCATGGGCCCCGCGCCGATCACCCCGACACTCACGCCGACACCCCGCTCGGGAGTGCCGCGGGGGCGATGTTGTGGTTGACGCGGAACATGTTCCCGGGGTCGTACCGGGCCTTGAGCGCGGCGAGGCGTGCGTAGGAGCCCGGGGTGAAGGCGGCGCGTACGTGCTCCTCCCCGGCCGAGGAGTCCAGGAAGTTGAGGTACTTGCCGCCGGTCGCCCAGGGCGCCAGCCGGTCGAGCAGCAGGTCGTCCGCCGCCTGACCGGACGGGCGCGGCCCGGGGGCGACGGTGAGCAGGCAGTAGCGCGCGTCGCGGTTGCCCACCGCGTTCTCGTGCCGCACCGGCTGGCGCAGCGCCCCGCCGAGGTGGCGCAGCTCCACAAGCCCGAGCGGGCAGCCGGAGCCGGGCCCGGCCAGCGCGAGGAGCCGCCCGGCCGCCGCCCGGTCCAGCTCGCCGAGCATCATGGTGCGCTCGTGGTACGTGTACGGCTCGGTCGGATCGCCGTGGATCGAGGCGACCTCCGCGTACGGCATCTCCCGTACGGTGTCGAGCACTCGCTCCCCCAACTCCCGCAGCGGCATGACCAGTTGGGCGCCCTCTGTCGCGGCGCCGGTGAACGCGATCCGCACCTGGGTGACGAAGCGGCCGCGGATCTCGGCGGGCAGCGCCGGATCGTCGGGGAAGCGCACCAGGGCGAGCGAGGAGCTCATCTCCCGCGGCACCAGCGCCGTCCACTCCAGCCAGGCGCGCAGCACGGCCGGGGCCATCGCCCCGTCGAAGGTGAGCGCCCCGCCGTACACACGGCGCACCGGCATCAGGCCGATCTCCATCGAGGTGACGATCCCGAAGTTGCCCTTGCCGCCGCACAGCCCCCAGAACAGCTCCGGCTCGCGCTCCTCGTCGACCTGGCGCAGAGCGCCGTCGGCGGTCACCACGTCGAGGCCGCGGACGTGGTCGGCCGCGTACCCGAAGGTGCGGGCCAGCACCGCGAGACCGCCGCCGAGCGTGTACGAGACGGCGCCGACCAGCGGCGACGAGCCGTTGAGCGGGGCGAGGCCGTAGGCCGCGCCTTCGTGGACGACCTGCTCCCAGAGCACCCCGGCGGCCATGCGCGCGGTGGACCGGTCCGGCGCGATCCTCAGCCCGGTCATCCGGCGGGTGGAGACGAGCACCGCGCCGTCGGCGGCCCTGGCCGCGCCGTGGCCGGTCGCCTGGACCGCGACCGGCAGCCCGTGCCCGGCGGCGAACCGGACCGCCGCCGCCACGTCCGCCGCCCCGGTCGCGCCCACCACCAGTGCGGGGCGGTGTTCCAGAAGGGTGTTGAAGCCCGCGCCCTCCTCGGCGTAACCGTCCTGCCCGGGAAGGAGAACGGGCCCCCGCACGGCGGCGGCGAGCCCGGCGACCTGGTCGGCGTGGAAGTGCGGGGGGTGCTGGACGGCGGATCGCACGGTGGGTGCCTCCTCATTCGGCGCGGGGTGGGGGGCGGGGTCGGCGTGGCGTCAACCATCGTGGGTCGCGCGGCGCCCCGGGCGACATCCCGAGATCAAGGTGTTGGCACGGCGTGGACCCCCTCAACTGAGGGGGGTGTGCCGGGGCGTTGGGTGAGGGACGATGGCGGGGTGGAGGCACACCCGAAGACAGCCGCCGCCGCTTCCCCGCCGCGCACCGGGAGGCGGGGCGAGCCGAGCGGATTTGTGGAAGGCCGCTGCGGTACCGCGCCCCTTCAGGGGCGCGGGGCTGTGACACGTGCGGGCTCCGCCGCGATGGGGGTCCCCCCTGTTCGAGCGAAGCCGAGAACCTGGGGGAGTGCCCAGCCACAGACAGCCCGCAGCCGACGAACGCCATCCCCGGCGCAGCGCCAAGGAGTACCGGCCCCGTGACCGTCCCCAGGAACGCGAGCACCACCCACGCCATCGACACGCTCCTCGCCGCCATCGGCGCGGCCCCCGACGCCCTCGCCCTGTTCGCCACCGCCTCCGAGCAGCTGCGCCGCCTCATCGCGTACGACGCCTCGGTGTGGCGGGCCACCGACCCGGTGACGGGCATGATGACCTCGCCGATCCGGGTGGAGAACCTCACCGAGGAGGGCTGCTCGGTCTACTGGGAGTCCGAGCTGCTCTCGGAGAACATCAACCTGTTCCGCGATCTGGCCCGCGCCCCGCTGCCGGTGGCGGGGCTGCGCGAGGCCACCGGCGGGCTGCCCGGCCGCAGCGCGCTCTACCGCGACTTCCTGGCGCCGCGCGGCCTCGACGACGAACTGCGCGCCGTGCTGCGCGTGGGCGGCCACCCGTGGGGCCAGGTCAGCCTGTTCCGCGCGCAGGGGGCGCCGGCGTTCGGCGCGGACGACACCCTGGTGGTCAAGGAGCTGTCGGCGGCGATGGGCCGACGTCTGCGCTCGTTCACCGAGCCGTCCGCCGAGCCGACCCCGAGCCACGGCCCCGGCCCCGGTCTGCTGCTCTTCGACGCGTCGGGCCGTCTCCTTTCGGTCAACGACGAGGCCCGCGAACTCCTGGACGACATCGTCCCCGGCCCCGCGACGCCGACCCCGCTGGGAGTGTCCGTCCCGGCCTGGATGCACAGTACGGCGAGCAAGGCCCGTGCCATCGCGGCCGGTTGGGACAAGGGGGTCGCCCGGGTGCGGGTGCGCAGCAAGGGCGGCCGCTGGCTGGCCTGCCACGCCTCCTGCCTGCGCGGCGCGGACGGCGAGCTGGGCGCGTCGGCGGTGGTGATCGAGCGGGCGTCGATCTCGGAGGTCGCCCCGCTGATGGTGAAGGCGTACGAACTGACCGACCGCGAACTGGAGATAACGCAGCACATCGCCCGCGGTCTGGGCACGGCGGAGATGGCCGGGAAACTGTTCCTCTCACCGCACACCGTCCGGGACCATGTGAAGGCGATCTTCGAGAAGGTCCGGGTGTCCAGCCGCGGCGAACTGGTGGCCAAGCTGTTCACCGAGCACTACGCGCCGCTGGGGGAGGAGTCGGAGCAGCGGGTGTGGGGGTGAGGGGCGGAGGCCGTGGTCGCTCCCGCGCACGGGCCGGGCGACCGCGCCTTGCCGACTGACCGGGCACCGACTGGCCGGGCACCGACTGATCGGGCACCAACTGATCGGGCACCGACTGACCGGGGACCAACTGATCGGGCGGCCACCGACCGGGCGGCCACCGACCGGGGACCAACTGATCGGGCGGCCACCGATCGGGCGGCCACCGATCGGGCGGCCACCGACCGGGCGGCCACCGACCGGGCACCAAATGCCGGATCCCGCTGGATCTCCATGACTCCCCCCTTCCGCCTCCACACAATGCGCACATAGGTTGGGCGCGGAACGCTGATGCCGACGCGTCCGGGGGTCCGGGGCCGGGGGAGGCTTGTTGTGGCGAAGAGGACGACGGCTGCGGCGGCGCACTGGGGGCCGGGCGACGAGGGGGGCGACTCGGGCGCCCTGAAGATCCTCGAACTGCTGGCCGCGCAAGCCTCGTTGGACGACATCGACGAGGTGCTGGTGCGCGCGCACGACCGGGGCGCGACGGCGGACGAACTGGCGGTCATCCACCGGGCGGGCCGCCTGGGCCGTACGGTGCACGGGTTCCTGGACCGCCGCCGCAGACGCGAGGCGGACCTGGCGGCCCTCCTGGACACGGCCCGCGAACTGGCCTCGTCGTGCGACGTGGACGGCCTGGTGAAGACGGTGGCCCACCGTACGAGGGCGCTGCTCCAGGTGGACATGGCGTTCGTGGCGATACTGACGACGGGTACGGGCGACTCGGTGATACGAGCCTCGGCAGGAGCCACGACATCCCTGCACATAGGCCTGCAACTGCCCGGCGGGTACGGCGTGGGCGCGGTGGTGCGGGCGACGGGCGCCCCGTTCTGGACGTCGGACTACCAGTCCGAGACCCGTATGGACCACGATCCGGCCCTGGACGCGGCGATCGCCCGCGAGGGAATCCGCTCGGTACTGGCCCTGCCGCTGCACCACGCGAGCGGCACGGTCGGCGTGCTGTACGCGGCCCACCGCGACGTACGCCACTTCGAGCCCGACGAGGCCGCGCTCCTCGGCTCCCTGGCGGACCTGGCGGCGGCCGCGATCGACAAGGCGCAGTGGCTGGAGCTCTACAACGCCGAGGTGGCCAAGCTGGAGGAGCACAGCGCGCTGGCGATGGAGACGATCGAGACGGAGCGCTGGCTGGAGGCGGTACGCGACCACATCATCGGCTTCGCCCTCTCCGGCCAGGGCGTGGCGGGCCTGGCGGCGGAGGTGGGCGTACTCCTGGACGCGGAGATCCTGATCCGCGACCACCGAGGCCGGGCCCTGGCGGGCCGCGAGGACACCTGGCCCCCACTCCCCCCACCGTCCCCGTCCCCCCGCACCCCCATGCTCCTGGACGCCGGCACCTGGCAAGCGGCGATCTGGGCCGGCACGACCTGGCTGGGCCACATCCTGGCCCGCCCCCGCACCACCCTCACCCCCGAGGGCGAACGGATGCTGGCCTATGCGGGGCAGGCGGTGGCGCTGGCTGTGGGAGTGGGGAGGGGGGCGGCGGGGGTCGGGGGCTTCGACAGCCACTGCGCGTGAGGCCGGGCCGGGGGCCGGGAGGGGGGAGCTGGTGCGCGCCCGGCTCGGGGAGATGATCGTCGGCGCGGTGATCCACGACGCGTACGAGCCGGGCCGCTGGTACTACGCGTTGGTGGCGCCCGGCGCGTGCGGCCAGCAGACCGCACCCGACGCGTGCCGCCTGGACGAAGGGACCTGGCTCGGCATCCCGGCCCTGCACCGCACGGCACGCCCCGGCGCCTACTGGATCCGCCCACCCCGGCACCGCGAGGTCTTCTGCTCCGAGGACGGCATCACCGAGACGATCCGCCGCGGCCGTGCGGGAATCGCGCAGCCACGCGCCCTCCCCGAGCTCGACAGCATCGGGCAGGCCTGCCGCGCGCTCTTCGACGACAACACGCACGAGCCCGGCGCGCAGGACGCCGACGACTCGGCCACACGGGCCCGGGACTTCCTGACGGCACTCCTGCCCGTGGCACAGGAGGCGGTCGCCCAACTCGCCCTCGACCACGGCACGCAGGCCCGGTTCGCACGCGGCATCACCGAGGCGTACGGGCAACTGGAGGCCGACAGCTCGTCCCTCGACCTCGCACGGCGGTACGCCCACGCACGGCGGCTGGCCCGCTGCTGCCTCGACCAGGTGCGGCTGCTGCGCGAGCTGGATGCGCCGGCCGGTGAACTTCAGTCCCGCTGAGATCGCTGTCCGCGCTGGGGCTCCCGCGCGGCCCGTGGGCCACCGGCGAAGGTGGCTCCGCGAAAGGGCGATCAGCGCTTCGGCGGCTTGACCCATCCCCTCTTGACCAGCTGGTCGCAGTGCCACTTGCCGTACGCCCGGCTCTCGCCGTGCTGAGCCGTGGCCTTGATGCAGTCCGCGTAGGGGAACGGAGGCCCCTGAACAGGGGAGGCGGGGGCGGCCTGGGCGGTCGCCGCCGCCACACCGAGCCCCCCGGCAGCCACAGCCACAGCCACAGCCAGGGCAAGGGCCATGCTCATGCGACGCACAAAGTTCTCCTCTTCTCGCGCCGAAGCGGAGTGCTCCGGAGATCCACGCCGTCTTGCCACAGCTCGACCGCCGAACAAGATCAGCCCTTACTCAACGAGGGAGGCCGTCAGCAGGAAACCGCCCATCCGCTGCGATTCTCCGGCCGTGGCGGTGGCCGAACCGGCTTCGTGAGCGGGCTGTGCATGACGACGGCGTTACCGCGTCACCGCCACGCCTGCAACAAACAGCGCGCCCGCCCCACTGGGGCGAACGCGCTGGTCAGACACTGTGCCCCCGGCGGATTCGAACCTGCGGCACCGGCTTCAGGGGGTTTCCTTGGGCGGGCCTGTGACCTGCGGAAACCCCGGCCTCGGGATGTCTGGCCTGGGAGAACACCCCTCCACCGTTCGCGCATTCACGGGGTTTCCCGGCCTCACGCGTGCTGAACCCATGCCGCCGGCTCGAAGTGGACGCCCCTGACGGCGACCTCCTCGCCATCGACGAGGAGCACGCCGTTCTCCTTGTTTGTCGTACTATGCGACGTGCCGCACCCATGTGTTCCGGGCTGACCTGCCATGCGGCATATCGGTCAGTCGTGGCTGCTGTCGGTGAGGATCTGTGGTGGAAGGCGCCCTCGGATGATGAGACTCGTTGCCCAGGACGACAAGCGGGTCGTTGCCGTGACCGAGGCGCTCGCCCCGTATGCGTGGCGGACGCTCACGCCCGAGGCCGTCTGCCGCCGCGCGCTGGCCGCCGTCGACCCGCACCGGATCGGTGGGGCAGACCGGGTCGCCCGCCAGGACGAGCGGATCGCGGTGCTGAGCGACTTCCTGGCCGGCTGCCCGTGGCGGTCCCTGACCGCGGCCGGACTGAGCCGGCGGCTGGTGTCCGTACTGGACGCCTGGCGGCAGGAGAGCCGGTGGCTGGAGATCCAGTTGCACTGGCCCCGGGACGGCGTCTGACGGGCTTCGGACCGCGGGCCTGCGCTTTTATTGGCGGGCCATGTGCATCCGGATCTCGCTCTCGGGGTCGGTGATCAACTCGCCCGACAGGTCGACGGTCACCGTGTACAGGGTGCCGTCGAACCGGAAGGGCGGCCTGTAGTCGGCCGTGACGGCTGAGCCCGGGTTGGCGCCGCAGGTCATGCCGCCGGGGTTGAACATGAGCGGAGTGGTGACCGGGATCTGGGTCTCGCCGACCAGGCGGCGGTCGATGTAGAGCTGGGCGCGGCCCGGCATGCCCTTGCCGTGGGCGATGTCCGGCTCCCCGGTGGGTTCGAATTCGAAGCGCAGCTCGTGGCGGCCTTCGGGCACGTCCTCGGTCGAGGAGACGCTGTACAGGGCGCGCCGGAGGTAGTTGTGGGCGTAGTGCAGCCTGCGGCCCTTCATGTAGAAGGTCCAGCCCCCGACGTTGGTGCCCTGGCAGAGGAGCACGCCTTCGGCGCCGTCGGCGGGGATCTCGACGTCGGCGGTGACGCTGAACGGGCGGTTGAGTACCCGGGGCACGACCGCCGCGGGCAGGGTCTGCGTGCCGGGCCGGAAGAGGTAGCCGGTCCGCGGCGCGGAGATCTGCGGCCGCTCCACCAGGCTCCGCTGCACGCCGCTGCTGTCGACGGGCAGGACGTTGTACTTCCCGGCCTGCACGTACCACATCGAGATCATCTCGATGAGCTTGCCGCGGTTGTCGGCCGCGCGGTCCTGGGTCTCGGCGAAGTCCTCGGCGACGTGGTAGAGCTCCCAGTGGTGGGCGTCCAGCTCTCCCAGTTCCTGTGCCGTGATGGGGGTTCCGAAGGGCCTGCCCGCCTCGGCGAACGAAGGACCCGGCCAGGGACACACCGCACGCCAGCCGTCGTGGTCGATGGCGCGGTGACCGAGCATCTCGAAGTACTGCGTGCGGTGCGCTGTCGGCGCGGTCGCGTCGTCGAAGGTGTGGGCGAAGCTGACGCCGTGGAGGGGCGACTGGGGCACGCCCTTGAGGGTGGCCGGGGGCTCGATGCCGAGTACGTCGAGCACGGTGGGCACCATGTCGATGATGTGGGCGTACTGGCCGCGTATCTCGCCACGGGCCTTGATGCCCCGGGGCCAGTGGACGACGAACGGGTCGCTGGCGCCGCCACGGTATGTTTCGCGCTTCCACCGTCTGAAGGGGGTGTTGCCGGCCCAGGTCCAGCCCCACGGGTAGTGGTTGAACGTGTTCGGTCCGCCGAGCTCGTCGATCGACCTGAGGCTTTCCTCGATCGGCTCGGAAGCGTTGTTGAAGAACTGTCCCTCGTTCGTGGTCCCGGTGACGCCGCCCTCGGCGCTGGCCCCGTTGTCGGAGACGAGCATGACGAGGGTGTTGTCGAATTCGCCGGTGTCCTTCAGGAACTGCAGGAGCCGCCCGATGTGGTGGTCGGTGTGGCTGAGGAACCCGGCGTACACCTCCATCATCCGCGTGGCGAGGCGTCGGGAGTCGGGGGACAGGGAGTCCCACTCCGGGACGTCGGGGTCGTGGCGGGACAGCCGCGCGTCCGCGGGTACGACCCCTAGCTGCCTCTGGCGGTCGAAGGTGGCCTCGCGGTAGGCGTCCCAGCCCTCGTCGAACTTCCCCCGGTAGCGGTCCGCCCACTCCTTGGGCACGTGGTGCGGCGCGTGCGTGGCTCCGGTGCAGAAGTTCAGGAAGAACGGCTTGTCCGGGGCGACCTGTTTGGCGTCGGCGATGAAGGAGATGGCCTTGTCCACCAGATCCGGGGTGAGGTGGTAGCCCTCCTCCGGTGTGGCGGGCGGTTCCACCTGGTGGTTGTCGTAGACCAGGTCCGGGTACCACTGGCTGGTGTCGCCGCCGAGGAAGCCGTAGAACCGGTCGAAGCCCCGGCCGAGCGGCCAGCGGTTGTAGGGACCGGCGGCGGACTCGTCCTCCGAGGGCATCAGGTGCCACTTTCCGATCATGTAGGTGTTGTAGCCCTGCTCCACCAGCATCTCGGAGATGAAGCCGTTCTCGAAGGGGATCCGGCCGTGGTATCCCGGATAGCCCGTGGCGAATTCGGTGACACACGCCATCGCGTTGGAGTGGTGGTTCCGCCCGGTGATGATGCACGAACGCGACGGCGAGCACAGCGCCGTCGTATGCATGTTGTTGTACAGCAGTCCGTTCGCGGCGAGCCCGTCCATGTGGGGGGTTTCGATCGGGCTGCCGTAACAGCCGAGTTGCCCGAATCCGGTGTCGTCGAGCGCGATGAACAGGACGTTCGGCGTGCCCGGGACAGCCCGCATCGGCTGTGGCCAAGCGGGCGTCGATTCCTCTGCCGTGCGGCCGATCACTCCGGGAAACGCGGCCCCCTGCTTGTACTCGTTCGTCGCCATGTGCCTGACCACCTCCGACCGTGCCAGTCGTACGAAGCCGACGCCTGGAACGTCGTACGACGCCGACGACTGGAACGCTGTGTCGCTGCCTGCGGAGAGAAATGTCCGATGCGCCGCCGGGTCTCTGGTGCGGCCGGTCGTCGCAAGGAGCCGGTGCATCCGACGGTCACGGGTCGTAGGGGAATACGGCGGTGCAGACCGAGCGGAGGCCGAGCGGCTGGCCGAGGCAGGTAGTGCCGGGTCTGCCCGTGCGAGTGGTGTCAGAGGCCGCTCCGCTTCCCATGCTAGCCAGTGAGCAGCGCGCGGGCCATTTGGCGGTATTTACGTCGCAGTTGCCGGCCTTCTGGAAGACCTCGTCCATGTGGCGCAGGCTCACCGTCACCGATCCGCCGCGCAGCCGGCAAGGCCGAAGGTTTATGCCCCACCAACCGCGCTCCGCGGACCTTGGCCTCCTCGGACGCGTCCCCTGTCCGGCGCCGAACTTGTGTGCCTGCCCACGTCGGCGCCCATGAATCCTCCGTTGCCCGCCGTTGCCCTACCGTGCCGTGGACGAGTGCCCGGCATCTCCGTCCTCGGGTACGCCACCCGATGCAGGCGACCGTGGGCAGTGCCATGCGGCTTCCGGCCAGGGCGAGCGCGACGGGCAGCATCCGGATCACCGTGAGGCTCAGTACGGCATAGGTGATGAACCACCAGTCGAGGTCTTCCGGCGTCGGCCCGAGCAGGACGGCGCCGAAGACCAGGAAGCTCAAGGATGCGAGAAGTCCGGCGAGATGCTCAGCGAGGTCGGTGGTGCCGTCGGTGGCCGACGCGTCCGCCGGTGCGCTGCGCCGCGGGGAGACGCCGAAGGCGAAGCCGGCCACCCAGGCTGGTCCGATGGGCTGCTCTCAGCCCCCGATCAGGTATGGAGGACCTTCTCCTTGGCCTGGCGGAACTCCTCTTCGGAGATGTCGCCGCGCGCCCGGATCTCCGAGAGCTTGGCGAGCTGGTCCACCTCGCTGGCCGGTCCGGTTGCGCCGACGGTCTCGCGGATGTAGCGCTCCGTCTCCTCCAACTTGGCCCGGGCGTGCTCCTGTTCACGCCTGCCCATGTCCTTGCCGCGGGCGACGACGTAGACGAAGACGCCGAGGAACGGGAGGACGATCGTGAAGACCAGCCATGCCGTCTTGGTCCATCCGCTCATGGTGTCGTCGCGGAAGATGTCGACGACGACGCGGAACAGAAGGAAGATCCACATGACCCACAGGAAGATCCACATGACCGTCCAGAAGGCCCCGAGGACCGGGTAGTCGTAGGCCAGGTTCACACTGCTGTCCATTGCTTCTCCTGGGTGGTGTCATCCGTGCCGAGGTCGCGGTGCGTGTGGGAGGAAGGGCCCCAGGGCCGTTACCGGGCCCGGCCGGGGCTCGCCGCCCCGGCCGTGCCGGTCGTCACTCCTCCTCTTCGGGGAGTTCCAGCCCGAAGGCCTCGCCGATGGCGCGGGCGGCGGACACGACACGCGCGCTGCCCACCACGGGGGCTATGGCCACGAGCGTTCCCTGGATCTTCTCCAGCGGCACGCCGGCTTCCGCGGCGGTGCCGACGTTGAGCAGGTACGAGGGAGCCGAGGCGTCCATGGCGACCAGAGCCGCGATGCGTGCCAGCAGATACGTCTCCTGATCCAGCCCGGACCGCTCGAAGGTGTCGAGCGTCATCTGGACGAGCGTCTCGAACACAGGCGCGTTCGCCTCGGCGAGGGCGGCGACGCCGCCCGCTCCTGTCGGTTGTTCAGCCATCTCAGGCTCCTTTCCTGGTTCTGGCGGTTGGGGTGACGTGCGTCTTCAGGAGAGCCCCGACGCGTACCGACCCGCATCACCCGGGGCGAATGACACCGGAGCCGGCCCGGCCGGCTCCGGCTGGGGGCGTGTCACTTGTCGAGGTGTCGACGTGAGTTCGCGGCATGCTCACAGCCGGTCGGCTGTCCGGGCGTCACTCGGAGGCAGCACACGGTGGGGAAGTCGCGGTCTTCGTCGGGCGTTTCACCGAACTGGCGGAGCGCTTGGCCGTGACGCCTGAGGACATGCTGGTGTCTGACAACCAAGACCGGCGATACCGGATATTCGAGGATGTACTGCGCGGTCAGTACGCCAACGCCCGGCAGGTAGGGCGTTGTTGGGGCGGGGGCGGTCTCAACACGCCTTCGTCGGCCGCCTTCGCGTCCGTGAGCAGGGCTCCACCCTGCGCTGGTCGGGGGCTCCCGCGGTGACGGTTGACGCGGTCCATGGTTGCCACCCGCTCCATCACCGACCCTGAGCCGGTCAGAGACGCGTTTTTGCGCTATCTCCTCCTGCCACCATAACCAGGGCGTGAGGACGGCGCATTGCCAAGTGGTGGGTCGTCCTGTCCGCCGCCCGCCCCGCATCCCGGGGAAGGGGAAGCAGGGCGGTGGACTTCGAGCCGGACCCCGTGCCCCGTGGCCGCCGCGAGCAGTTCTCCGAGCGGCAGCTCCAGCCCGCTTTCCGGAGACGCGTTCGAGCTGCGCCCAGCCCGCCCACGCCACGCAGCCTGCGGTACCCCTGGCCGGTGGCGCCCCTCGGGTACGGGGGAACTGCCGCCCTGACCGACATGCGCATCCCCCGGTCGGGTGGTGGACTGGATGAGGGGGTGGTCCTCACCTCTCCGTCCTCGCGGCCACGGCATCGGAGCGCCCGGCGAGGCCGGGTGCCGAGTTCTCCGCATCAGGAGGAAATGCCTTGAGAAGCGAAAGCGACGAATTCGACGACGTGGGCCCCATCGACTACCTGGTGGTCGAGTACCCGGGCAAGAGCCCCACCGGCGAGGCCCTTCCGTACCTCGTCGACCTGGTCGACCGGGGCCTGATCCGGATCCTCGACCTCGTATTCCTCCGCAAGGACGCCGACGGCTCCGTCACGGCGATCGACATGGCGGATCTCACCCGGGACGGAAGCACGAACCTCGCCGTATTCGACGGAGCCACTTCCGGACTGCTCGGTCAGGACGACATCGAAGAGGCAGGTGAGGCGATCGACCCCGGGAGTACGGCCGCCATCGCGATGTACGAGAACCGCTGGGCCGCACCATTCGCCCGAGCCCTGAGGCGTAGCGGCGCCCGACTGGTGGCCGCCGGAAGGATCCCCGTACAGGACGTCATCGCCGCACTCGACTCGGCGGAAGCCGCGGCCGGCACTCGGCCGTGAACAGTACGAAGATCACAGGAGGTGCGACATGCCCGGTCTCCTTCGCGGCGTCGCCCGCACCGCTGTCGTAGCCGGTACGGCGACGGCCGTGTCCAACCGCGTGTCCCGGAGGCAGGCGGGCCGGTGGGCTCAGCAGGACGTAGAGCAGACCGCGCCCGCGCAGCCGCCGTCCGCATCAGGATCGACAGAAGACAAGATCGCCATGCTCAAGGAGCTGGGCGAACTGAAAGCACAGGGCGTGCTGACGGAATCGGAGTTCGAGGACCAGAAGCGTCAGATCCTCAGCGGGTGACCACCAGCCGCTGCACGCCGGACCTTCTTGAGCTCGCCCGTCTCCGCAAGAACGTCGCTACCCGGGATCAACTGCCCGTAGTAGTCCTGGTACTCGGGGCCGTGTGCGGCCCGCGTCATCGACTCAAGCCGGTCGATCACCTTCTCGTACCCGGCGCCGGCCAAGCTCATCCTTGACGGGCATCCTGCACGGCTCCCCGCCATCCGCGAGCACGGCATGGGTGCCATAGGTGTGCCGCAAGCGCAGAGGCCCTCCCGTCCGACGGACGGAAGGGCCTCTGACCTGGTGTTTCTCTGTGCCCCCGGCAGGATTCGAACCTGCGACACCCGCTTTAGGAGAGCGGTGCTCTATCCCCTGAGCTACGGAGGCGTGTCCGGGATGCCCGCGTGGTGGGCAGCCCAGGACAGGGTAGCGGATGGCGCTGGGACGGCGGGGGCGGGCGGGCCGGTGCGGGGGTGGACCGGTCCGCCCGCCGTCTGTGGGGCGGGGTGCGGGCGCCTCCCGGGAAGGAGGCCGGGAGCGCGCCGCCCCGCCGGAGGGCCCTGGGCCGTGGGGTCGGGCCCCTTCGATACGTCGGCCGCGTCAGCGGTTCAGCGCCGGCTCCTCCCGGAGAGGCTGCGGCGTCGCCGCCGGCGCCGGAGCCGACGGGCGCGGGCGGCGCAGCAGGACCGCGCTGACCACCGCCGCCAGCAGCATCACCGCCGCCGAGATGGTCAGGCACAGGTGGATCCCGTCGAGGAACGCCTGGCTGAACGCGTGCAGCATCCGGGGCGTGTCCGCGCCGAGGTCGATCGCGTGGACCGCGCCGAAGCCCCCGCTGTCGACCGCGCCGGTCACCCGGTGCCGCGCGTCCGCGCTGAGACCGGCGTCCGACAGGTGGCCCGGCAGGGCGTCGCCCACCTTGGTGGTGAGCAGCGCGCTCATCAGGGCCGGGCCCAGCGCCGCCCCGACCTGGCGGAACGCGTTGCTGCCCGCCGCCGCCATGCCCGCGAGCTGCTGCGGTACGGAGTTGATCGCCGTCGCCGTCATCGGGGCGAAGACCGCGCCGAAGCCGATGCCGAGGATGGTCAGGCGCCAGGCCAGGGCCGTGAACGACGTGTCCGCGTCCATCGACGTCAGGGAGAGCAGAGAACCCGTCGCCAGCAGCAGGCCCGTCGTTATCAGGATCCGCGCCGACACCCGGTGCATGATCTGGCCGAAGATCGGTCCCGCCACCATCGCGGGGACCGTGAACATCAGCATCCGGTAGCCCGCGTCCAGCGTGCCCAGCTGCTGCACCTGCCCCAGGTACAGGCTGAGGACGAAGATGAAGCCGATCAGGCCGAGGAAGCTGATCATCGCGACCAGGGCCGTGGCGCTGAACGCGGGGGAGCGGAACAGCTTCAGGTCCAGCATGGGGCTGTCGCTGCGCAGCTCGGTGATGACGAAAGCCACCAGTGACGCAGCCGACAACGCCAGCGCCACCAGTACGCGGGTCTCGGTGAACGAGCCTCCGCCGCCCTCGATCACCGCGTACACCAGCGCCGTGATCGCGACCGCAGCCGTGATCTGGCCCGGCCAGTCGAGCCTGCGGGCCCCGGCGGCGCGCGAGTCCGCCACGTACCGGGCGGCCGCCGCCATGGTCAGCAGCGACGCCGGGATGGGGGCCAGGAAGATCCAGCGCCAGGCGGCGTTCTCCAGGATCAGGCCGGAGATCATCGGGCCGACGGCCAGCGCGCCCATCAGGGACGCGGTCCACAGGCTGACGTACTTGGAGCGCTCGCGCGGATCCGGCACCGCGTGGCTGATCAGTCCGAGGGTGGCGGGCAGCAGGGCGGCGGCCCCGATCCCCGCGAACGCCTGCCCGGTCCACAGGACTTCGACGCTGTCGAGGCCGTCGGCGCTCAGGGCTATCGCCGCGCCTGTCGCACAGAAGGCGAGCCCGGCCTGGAAGACCTTGCGGCGGCCGTGTACGTCACCGACGACTCCGGCGGTGAGGATCAGCGCCGCCATCGGCAGCACGAAGGCATCCGTGACCCAGGACAGGTCGGCGGTCGAGGCGCCGAGGCTGCGCTGGATCGTCGGCAGGCTCACCGAGACCGTGGTGACCGGCAGGTAGGCGACGAACACACCCACGCAGGCCATGGCGATGGTGGCGGCGCGGCTGTCGCGACCGCCCCTCGCCGTGGTCGTGGCATTCACTGAGTACTCCTTTACGTCCCCGGGGAGCCGTCCTCGTCGGGGCGGTGGGGGAGGGAAAACTGACGGCCGGTCAGGGGAGGGGGTGTGCGGCGGCTCCGTGTCGGGCAGAGCCATGAGCCCGGAGTCACAGCCCAATGCCACAGACCAGAGCTCCCAGATCAGAGCTCAGAACCTCAGAGCCTCGTGCTGACCTCTGTCAGGTGGCAGCGGCCGATCTTCGCCCCCACCACCGTGAAGTGCATCGCGATCGGGTTCAGGCTCGTGTCGCAGCGGGCGAAGCCGGTGACGACCGCGTCCTGGCCCAGAACCAGGAAGTCCCGGTCGGGCACGAGGACCTTGCCCAGCGTCGAGAAGAAGAGGGAGATGTCCGAACGGGTGGAGCCGGGGCCGAGCGCGCCGGCGTTCGCGGCACCGGGGGCGAAGAAGTCGACCCGGTCCGCGAAGAGGTCGAGCAGGCCCGTGTGGTCCCCGGCGCGCTGCCGGGCGAAGAACGCCTCGACCACCGCCCGTGTGGTCGGAGACGTGAACGCGCGCGGCTGGGTGGGGTGTTGGGCCATCGGACGGTCCTCTCGACACGTAGCCGCTCGGTCGGCGTTCCGGCTCTGGTGGTTCCCTTTTTCGGGTGAGTCCACTCTGCGCCCGTCCGTATGTAGAAGTCCAACATCTACATTTTCTGCGAACTATAATCAGCGGTTATGGAGCTGCGTCAGCTGGAGTATTTCGTCACCGTCGCCGAGCTGGCGAGCTTCACCAAGGCGGCCGACGCCCTGCACGTCGCCCAGCCGGGAGTCAGCGCACAAGTGCGCAAACTGGAGCGGGAGCTGGGCCACGACGTGCTCGACCGCTCCAGCCGTACGGTCAGGCTCACCCCGGTCGGAACCTCCGTCCTGCCGCACGCGCGGGCCGCGCTCGCCGCGGTCGCCGCCGTCCGTCAGACGGTCGACGAACTCAGCGGTCTGGTACGGGGCCGGGTCACCATCGGCACCGTCATCTCCATGGGCAAGACCATCGATCTGCCGGGGCTCCTCGCCTCCTTCCACGAGGCGCACTCGGGGGTGGAGATCGGGCTGACCGAGGACAGCTCCGAGCACCTCGTGGAGGCCCTGCACGCGGGCCGCATCGATCTCGCGGTGATCGGCCGCACCGGCACCCGCCCGCCCGGCATCACGCTCTACGACATCGTCAACGAGCCGCTGGTCGCCGCCGTCGGCCACCAGGACCCGCTGGCCGGCCGGGGGCGCGTCGGCCTCGCTGAGCTCGCCGACCGCGCCCTGATCTGCCTCACCCAGGGGACGGGGCTGCGCAGTGTCGTGGAGGCGGCGTGCGCGGGGGCGGGGTTCCGGCCGCACATCGCCTTCGAGGCCGCCGACCCGCACGTACTGGCCCAACTCGCCGGGCGGGGCCTCGGCGTGGCCCTCATCCCGGCGTCGCTGGCCCGCGCCAACGAGGCGGAGGTCGACCTCGTCGAGATCGACCGGCCCAGCATCCACGGCAGCCTCGCCCTCGCCTGGCGCACCGGCGGCCCGACCAGCCCCGCCGGGGCCGCGCTCATCGCCCACGCCCGCGCCCGGCTGCCCCGGGCGCGTTGAGACCGGAGCAGCGCCGGGCGGGGACGCCCAAGCCGGACTCCGTCAGGTCCGCGTGCTCTCTCGCCGGTACTTGCCAAAGTCCCCGGTACTCGGTTGCCAGTGCGCCGGGCCCCGGAACAGGGTCGCAGCAGGACAGGACCCCGGGCCACCGGCACGTACACGCAGACGCAGCACTTGGAGGACGAGCGATGTCGGAGACCACCCAGCCGCAGGCGTTCCAGGACGACGCGGAGCTCCGCAGGAACAACCGCGCCATCGTCGAGCAGTACATGAACTGCCGCGGTGAGGACCGGCTGAAGCGCCATCTGCTGTTCACCGAGGACGGCGTCGGCGGCCTGTGGACCACCGACACCGGCGAGCCCATCGCCATCCGCGGCCGCGACACCCTCGGCGAGCACGCGGTGTGGTCGCTGAAGTGCTTCCCGGACTGGGTGTGGACCAATGTCGAGATCTTCGAGACGCAGGACCCGAACCGGTTCTGGGTGGAGTGCGACGGCGAAGGAAAGATCCTTTTCCCGGGTTACCCCGAGGGGTACTACCGCAACCACTTCCTCCATTCCTTCGAGTTCGAGAACGGAAAGATCAAGCTGGAGCGGGAGTTCATGAACCCGAACCAGCAGCTGCGCGCGCTGGGAATCCCGGTTCCGTCGGTGAAGCGCGAAGGAATCCCCACCTGATGCACGAGTACACGGTGGTGGACGCCTTCTCGCGTACCCCGCTCGAAGGCAATCCGGTGGCCGTGTTCTTCGACGCCGGGGACCTTCCGGCCGAGGCGATGCAGCGGATCGCCAAGGAGATGAACCTCTCCGAGTGCACCTTCGTGCTCCCGGCCGAGCAGGGCGGCGACGCACGCATCCGGATCTTCACGCCGGTCAACGAGCTGCCGTTCGCCGGGCATCCGATCCTGGGCACGGCGGTCGCCATCGGGCGCCCGCGCAAGGCGGAGCGGCTGCTGCTTGAGACCGCCATGGGCGCCATCCCCTTCGAGCTGGTCCACGACGACGACGCCACCTCCGTACGGATGCTCCAGCCCACCCCCGTCTGGGAGCCGTACGAGCACGCGGAGGAACTGCTGGCGGCGCTCGGCCTGGAGGCGTCGGTCACGCCCGTCGAGGCCTATCGGAACGGGCCCCGGCACGTACTCGTCGGCCTGGAGAGCGTCGAGGCGCTCTCCGCCCTGACCCCGGACCACAACGCGCTGCGCGCCTTCCCCGACATGTCGGCCTACTGCTTCGCGGGCTCCGGCACGCACTGGCGGTCCCGGATGTTCTCCCCGGCGTACGGCGTCGTCGAGGACGCGGCGACCGGCTCCGCGGCCGGGCCGATGGCGATCCACCTGGCGCGCCACGGCCTCGCCGCCTACGGCCAGGACCTGGAGATCCTCCAGGGCGTCGAGATGGGCCGGCCGTCCCCCATGTACGCGAACGCCGAGGGTGAGGGCGACCGGGTCGGCGCGGTGCACGTCGGCGGTCACGGTGCGGTCCTCGCCCGCGGCACGATCTATGTGTAGAGAGGCTGTCCAGTGAGCGTGCCCGCGGACATCGCGAGCGAAGGGCCGGTCCTCGGCCGGGAGTCGGCGGGTTACCACGACGAAGTCGCCGCCTATCAGCTCGGGTTCGGCCAGCGGCCGGACGTCGTGGTCGGCGCGACGGGGCCGGACGACGTCCGCGCCGCCGTCCGGCTGGCCGCCGGGCGCGGCCTGCCCCTCGCGGTGCAGTCCACCGGCCACGGTCTGCCCGGCGACCGCACCGGCGGCGTCCTGGTGACCACCGCACGGATGCGCGGCGTCCAGGTCGACCCGGACAGCCGCATCGCCCGGATCCAGGCGGGGACCCCCTGGGGCGACGTGATCCGGGAGGCGGCGCCGCACGGGCTCGCGCCGCTGTCCGGCAGCACGCTCGGCGTCGGCGCGGTCGGCTACACGGTCGAGGGCGGCATCGGCCTGCTGGCCCGCACCCACGGCTTCGCCGCCGACCGGATCACCGCGGCCGAGATCGTCACCGCCGACGGCGAGCTGCGGCACGTCACCCCGGGAAGCGACCCGGACCTGTTCTGGGCGCTGCGCGGGGCCGGCGGCAACTTCGGCGTCGTCACCTCGCTGGACCTGGAGCTGGTCCGCCAGCCCCGGATCTACGGCGGCGGACTGTACTTCGCCGAGCGGTACGTGCCCGACGCCCTGCGCACCTGGCTGGAGTGGACGCGGGGCCAGGGCGAGGAGATGACCTCCTCGATCGGTCTGGTGCCCTTCCCGGACAAGCCGGCGGTGCCCGTGCCCGTACGAGGCCGGTACACCGCGCACATCCGGATCGCCCACACCGGCAGCGCGTCCGACGGCGCGGCGGCGGTCGCCCCGCTGCGCTCCATCGGCCCGTGCGTGCTCGACACGCTCACGGAGATGCCGTACACCGACTCGGACTCCATCTACCGCGACCCGCCGACCCCTATGGCGTACTACGGCACCAACGTCCTGCTGGACAGCCTCGACGTGGCGACGGCCGGGCGGATCCTGGAGCTGACCGGGCCGGGCTCCGGCATGAACTGCGTCGTCCAGATCAACCACATGGGCGGCGCCCTCGCCCGCCGCCCCGCCGTGCCCTCGTCGGTCGGCCATCGCGACGCCCGCCTCATGGTGCGGGTACTGAGCCGTATCGCCCCCGGGGCGGGGGACGCCGCGGCCGCCGCCGAGCGGGCCGGACACGAGCGGGTCTACGCCCTCCTCGGCGACCGGGTCCTCGGTGTCGCGCCGAACTTCCTGCTCGGCGGCCCCGTCACGGCCGGGCAGCTGAGGGCCTGCTACGACGAGGCGGACTACGAGCGGCTGACCGCGCTGAAGGCCGTGTACGACCCCGGGAACGTGTTCCGCGGCTACCACAACATCCCCCCGGCTCCGGCCGCCCGCTGAACCCGTGACCCCGCTTCAGGAAAGGAGCACCACATGCCCAGCATCGGCGTGATCGGATGCGGAACCGTGGGGGCGACGCTGGTGGCCGCGCTCGCCGCCCGGGCCGAGCAGTTCACCGGGCCGCGCGAGCTGGTCCTCGTCGACCGGCCCGAGGGCCGCTGGCGCGGCCGCGCCTACCAGCGCGACACCGAGGCGGTCCTCGCCAACGGGCCGATGATCGGCATGTCCCTGTACCTCGACGACCCCGAGCACGGCGTGCGATGGGCCGAGGCCAGGGGCCTGGCCGTGCACCCGGACGAGCGCGGTGTGCACCGCTTCCTGTCCCGGCCGGTCTACGGGGACTACCTGGAGGACGGGGTCGAGGAGGCCCTGGAGAGGCTGCGCGCGGCCGGGTGGAGCGTGCGCTCGGTCGAGGAGACGGCCACCGGAGTCGAGCGGGACGGGGACGGCGTCGTCATCCGTCACGCGAGCGGAAGCGTGCGGGTGGACCACGCGGTGCTGTGCGTCGGCGGCCGCGCCGACGACGACGCGTACGGCCTTCGCGGCACCCCCGGCTACATTGACGACCCGTACCCCCTGCGGGACGCGCTGGCCGGGGTCCCGCAGGACGCCGAGATCGCGGTCATCGGCTCCGGCATGATCGCCACCGATGTGCTGATGGCCCTGCGCGCCTTCGGCCACCGGGGGCGCGTCACCCTGGCCTCCCGGTCCGGACTGCTGCCGTCGGTGCGCCGCAGGGCCGCGCCCGTACGGCCGGCCGTGCTGACCGCCGAGCGGCTCGCGGCGCTGCCCAGGCCGCTGCGGCTCGCGGACATCGCGGCGCTCGCGCGGGAGGAAGTCGAGGCGGCGGGCGGCGACTTCGCGGCGATCACCGCCGACCTCATGGACCCGGCCCCCGCCGAGGAGCGGCTGCGCCGCCAGCTCGACGACGCCCTCTCGGCCGACATCGGCACCCAGCTGCTCCAGCGCGCGGTCATCGACATCGGCCAGGACCTGTGGCTGGCGCTGCACGAGAGCGACAAGGAGCAGGTGCTGAGCGCCCTGCACTCCCGGCTGTGGAGCTTCGCCTCGCCCATCCCGCGGTCCACCGCGGTCAAGCTGGTCGAGCTGTGCGACGAGAAGCGGCTGCGGGTGCGCGCCGGGGTCGCCTCGGTCGAGCGGGACGGCGACGGCTTCGTCGTGCGGTACGAGGAGGGCGAGGCTGACCGCGCCGATCTGGTGGTCAACGCGGTCACCTCGGTCTACCGGCCCGAACCACCGTCGGCGGGCGGGCTCCTGGGGCTCGCCCGCACCTCCGGTGTCCTCGCCGACCACCCGCACGGCGGCATCCGGGTCGACGAGGCGACCGGCAGGGCCCTCGGCCCGTCCGGAGAGGCCGACGAGCACCTCTTCGTCCTCGGTGAACTGACGCGCGGCGCCTACTACTTCGTCAGCGCCGTCGCCGCCTTCACCCGGCGCGCCGACGAGATCGCGGCGAGCCTCGCCGCGCTCCCCGCACCCGCCACCGCGGAGGCAGCCGTGCCCGCCACCCGCTAGGGCCGCCGGCCCGGGAAAGCCGCGCCGGTCAGCGCGAGCAGCGGGGCCGACTTGACCGCCGTCTCCTCGAACTCGGCCTCCGCGTCGGACAGCGCGACGATCGCCCCGCCGACCCCGTAGCGGACCCGGCCCGGGGTGATCACCGCGGTACGGATCGCCACGCTCAGATCGGCGGCGCCGGAGAGCGAGAAGTAGCCGATGGCCCCGGAGTAGACGCCCCGGGGCCCCGCCTCCAGACCGTCGATCAGGCGCATGGTCCGGATCTTGGGGGCGCCGGTCATCGAGCCCGCCGGGAACGCGGCGCGCACGCAGTCCACCGCGCTGCGGTCCGGGCGCAGCCGGGCCCGTACCGTGCTCACCAGCTGGTGGACGGTGGCGTACGTCTCGACGTCGAAGAGGCGCGGCACCTCGACCGAACCGATCTCGGCGTTGCGGCCGAGGTCGTTGCGGACCAGGTCCACGATCATCAGGTTCTCCGCCCGGTCCTTCTCGTCCGCGCGCAGCTGCGCCACGATCGCCGCGTCCTGCCCCGGCGTCGCCCCGCGCGGCCGGGTGCCCTTGATGGGCTTGGAGGTCGCCGTGCCGTCCGCGTCCACCCGCAGGAAACGCTCGGGCGAGGTGCTGAGCACAGCGAGCCGCCCGAACCGCAGCAGCGCGCCGTACGGGGCCGGGCTGACGCGGCGCAGCAGCCGGTACGCCTCCCACGGGTCGCCGTCGAACGCGGCCTCCGCCTGGTTCGTCAGACAGACCTCGTAGGTCTCGCCCGCCGCGATCTCCTCCTGGCAGGCGTCGATGAGGCGCAGATACGCGTCCCGGTCGTGCCGGAGCCGGATGGTGGAGCGCGCGGCCGGGGCGGCCGGTTCGGCCAGTTCCTCGCCCGCCACCGACTCCAGCGCCTGCGCCGTGGCGCGCAGCCAGGCGTGGGCCGCGTCCTCGTCCCCGTCCTCGGTGAGCGCGAGGAGGTGGGTGAGGCCGGTGAGGTGGTCGAGGACCACCGCGCGGTCGGCGAAGACCAGGGCGGCGTCGGGGTCCTCGGAGCGGTGGACGGCCTCGCCGCCGCACTGCGCCTTCAGCTCGTAGCCGAGATAGCCGACCCAGCCCAGGGCGAAGTCGAAGGGCACGTCGGGGAGTTCGGCGTGGATGCCCCTCAGGTCCTGATCCAGCCAGTCCAGGAAGTCGGCGGTCACGGTCCGCCGTCCCGCCGCGCACTCCATCGTGACGGTGCCGCCGTGCGCGTCGGCGCGGGCCACCCGGGCGAGCGGGCCCGCCGCGTCACCCAGGACGGAGAAGCGGCCCGCGTCGGCGTCGGGCCGACTGCTGTCCAGCCAGAAGGCGTTGGCGCTGCGGCCGAACACCCGGTGGAACGCGGCCTCGTCGCTCCAGCGGGTGCGCAGCCGCTCTTCCAGGACACGCAGTTTGCGCGGCGCGGCCTCGTCCGGCTCCGCCGCACTCGTGGCTTCCGCGGTACGCGGCAGGGCGCCGCGGGCCGCTGCCGTGCCCCGCACGCGGTGCCACTCCCTCGTCAGCTCGGTGAAATTCGCCAGGAGTTCATCGCCGTACTCGGTCAGGACCGACTCCGGGTGGAACTGGAGCCCCCACAGCGGCCGGTGCCGGTGGCGGTGGCCCATCAGGACGCCGTCCGCCGTCCAGGCCACCGCCTCCATCGCGTCCGGAAGGCCGGTCACGGCCAGCGAGTGGTAGCGCACCGCGTCGAAGGGCGAGGGGACCCCCCTGAACAGGTCCTCTCCCGTGTGCAGTACGGGAGAGGTGCGGCCGTGGCGCGGCTCGGGGGCACGGCCTACCGTGGCGCCGTGCAGCAGCGCCGTTCCCTGGTGGCCGAGGCAGATCCCGAGAAGCGGAATCTCCGTGCGTTCGACGATGTCCCGGCAAATGCCGAAGTCGGCCGCGCGGCCGGGGTGTCCGGGCCCCGGGGAAAGCACCACATTGTCGAATTCCGAGAGCCGCGCCGAATCCCACGCCGGATCGTCATTGCGGATTACCACCGGTTCCGCGCCGCCCGCCCGGGCGAGCGAGTGGTAAAGATTGAAGGTGAAGGAGTCGTAGTTGTCGATTAGCAGGGTGCGCACAACTCGCTTCATGGCGCTGTTATTTCGTAGAGAATGTGCTCGACCGTCTCCTCGCCCTCGCCGATGCCGCGGCTGCCCAGCACATGGAGAGCGCGGCCGCACTCCTCCGCGATCTCGTGCAGTGCGTCGATGTCCCCGCGGTCGCTGAAGTGGAGCAGCACCCTTCCTCCGTCGGCCGCGAAGGCCGGGGCTCCGGCGAGATAGCGACGGTGGGCACGGTAGCCCGGGTCCACATAGGCCTGTTCGTGGACCGTCTCGTGGCGGTACGTGGGCGGGGCGAGCACGAAGTTGGAGTGCCAGTAGACGGTGTCGTAGCGCTCCTCGGCCCCGAGCGCGTCGAACAGGTCGCTGTGCACGGCGGTCAGCCGGTCCGCGACACCGTGCCGGTGCGCGTTCATCTCCGTGTTGCGCACGGCCTGTTCGTTGATGTCCAGGGCCGTCACCCGGCCGGCGCCCGCCAGCGCGGCGCAGACGGCGATCACCCCGGTCCCGCTGCCCACCTCCAGTAGGGAGCCGTGCCAGGGCGCCCGCTCCGGGCCGGTGAGCCCGAGCAGCTCCATGGCCGCCCCGGTCGACGCGGAGAACGGCGGCGCGAACACACCGTCCAGCAGATCCCACTCGCGTCCGGCCAGTGCGAAGGTGCGCGGCCGGTCCTCGCGCAGCAGCGCCGCACGGCTTCGCTCCAGCGATCGCAGATAGTTCTTGATTTCGGTCATCCCGCCCCCAATTCATGCCGCATCGGGCTCCGCTCGGGGCGGTGCCGTCCGCTGGTCAGCAACTTGACCCACCCTACGGAGGAACGTAAGTTCGATGAGGGCTTGCGCCCTGTTTCGAGCCTATGGGGGGCGGCGGCATGGTGGATGACAAGGCATTAGCGGATGCCCCGGCGCTGGCCGTTCTGGAACTGCTCGCACTGGATTCACCCCCCGGGCACTTTCAGGAGTTGCTCGACCGCGCCCGCCGCGAAAACCTGCCCCGGCTGCCGCTGGAGGAACTCGAAAGAGCGACCCGTCTCGCCCTGAAAATCCAGGCCTCCAGTCATCAGCGCCGGCAGCGCGAGTCGGTGATGGCCGACTTGGTCAACACGGTCCACGACATGACGATCCCCTATGACCCCGACACCCTGCTCAAGGTCATCACGAGCCGCGCTCGAAGACTGCTCGGGTTCGACATGGCCTACATCAGCCTGCGCAGACCCGGCGGCGGCTCGTACGTACACAGTTCGGACGGCGACACCACCTCGCTCAACGTGGGGCTCGTGGTCGAGGAGAGCCGGGGCCTGGGCGAGATGGCGCAGGAGTCGGGCGCGCCCTACTGGACCGCGGACTACCTCAACGACGACCGCATCCCGCACGGCGAACAGCTCGACGCGGTCGTACGGGCCGAGGGGCTGCACGCCATCATGGTGGTGCCGATCCGCCAGAGCGGCGTGCCCATAGGGGCGTTGTACGGGGCGGACCGGGTCGTGCGGCACTTCACGCCCGACGAGATCAGCTTTATGCGGTACCTGGCGGACTTCGCCGCGGTCGCCCTGGAGAAGGCCCGCCTCCTGGACCGCTCCCGGAAGGAGATCGCCGAGCTGGAGGCGGCGGGCGTCCGCGCGCAGGCCACCATCGCGCGGACCCGGCAGCTGTCCGGGGCGCTGGCCGCGCTGGTCGGCCTGGTGCTGGGCGGCGGCGATCTGCACGAGCTCGCGAAGGCCGCCGCCGGGGCCCTGGACGCCGGGCTCGTGGTGAGCGACGGCTGCGGGCGCACCCTCGCCTGCGCCGGGGAGCCTCCGGGGCTCGACGAGGCGCGGACGCGCGAGGCCGCCCTGGAGGCGCACGCGGCGGGTGGCCCGGTGGAGCTCGCGGAGAACGTCTGGGTGGCCCCCGTCGGCGCGGGCGAGGAGCGCGGCCTGGTGCTGCTGCGGGCCGGCCGGCCGCTCACCGGGGACGAGCGGGACTTCCTCGGCTCGGTGGGTCGGACGGCGGCGCTGCTGCTCGTGATGCGGCGCAGCACGGCCGTGGCCGAGGGGCCGCTGCGCGACGAGTTCTTCGACGGGCTGCTGACCGCCGTGGCCCAGTCGCCCGGCCAACTCGCCCGCCAGGCCCACCAGCTGGGCATCGACTCGGACGCGCCGCACGTCGTGGTGGTGGCCCGGCCGGAGGGCGGGGAGCACGGCAAGGCGGTGGTGTGGTCCTCGTCGTACGCGTACCGCAGTTCCGGTCTGATGAAGGTGCACGAGGGCGACATCGTGCTGCTGCTGCCCGGCACCGACGCCTCGGCCGTCGCCCGTGCGGTGTCCGCCGAGCTGTCGCCGCTGCTCGCCGAGCCCGTCACGGTGGCCTCGGCGGGCCCCGCCGCCTCGCTCGCCTCGGTGGCCCAGGTGTACCAGGAGGCGCTGCGCTGCTTCGACGCGGTGATCGCGCTCGACGGCGCGGGGAGCGCCGCGTCCATCGACGACCTGGGCTTCCTCGGGCTGCTGCTCTCCGACGACCACGACGTGGACGGGTTCGTCGCCTCGGTCGTCGGGCCGGTGCTCGACCACGACACCGAGCGCATGACGCACCTGGTGGCGACGATGGAGGCGTACTTCGCCGCGGGCAGCAGCCCGACCCGCGCGGCGGGCGGTCTGCACGTCCACCCCAACACGGTGACCCGCCGCCTGGAGCGCATCACCGAGCTGCTCGGCCCCGGCTGGCAGCAGCCCGAGCGCGCGACCGAAGCCCAGCTGGCGCTACGGCTGCTGCGCGCCCGGGACGTCCTGCGCCGCCGGCGTGAGGCGGTCCTCGGCCGGCGGGAGGCCGTTGCCGGCCCTCAGGACACCTTGGGGAAGTAGCCCTCGGCCCGCCTGCGGCTCGCGGTCAGGACCTCCAGGGCGTGGGCCGCCGAGGCCAGCGTCATATGGCAGTGCCAGCCGCGCAGGGACCGCCCCTCGAAGTCCCGCAGCCCCGACCGGTCCCCGTGGTCCGCGAGGTCCCGGCCGACCCGGTCGGCCAGCCGGGTCAGGCTCAGCAGCGTGGACGTGGGCACACCGGCCATGTTGGTGAGCCACAGCTGGGTGGGCGCCCGGTGCTGGTCCTCCCACTCCCCGACCAGCGCGAGCCCGCCCTCGCGGGCGTCCCGGAACACGGGCGTCCCGCCCGGCAGCCCCACCCGTACCTTGACCGCCGGAGCGTGCCGTACGCCCGAGGGCGCGCCCGGGTCGAACCTGCCGACCCGCTGGCGGCGCCCCTTCACCGAGTCGAGGATCCGCTGCACCGGCAGCGGGCCCGTACCGAACCGGGCCAGGGCGGGTTCCTCCACGCTGAACAGGGCGCCCGCCCCGACGCGCGCCAGCACCGGCACCCCGGCCGCGCCGAACCGCCGCACCAGCGCCCCGGGGTCGCGCACCGGCAGATCGAGCACCACGGGGAGCAGCGGGGCGCCGTGCAGGCCCGCGAACTCCAGCGCCGCGGTGGTGGCGCACTCCTCGGGCGTCTCAACGGTGTGGCGGGAGGACCTTCCGCCGGACGCGCCGGCGCCCGTACCCTCCTCGTCGCCCGCCGCTCCGGGCAGGACGAGCCGCCAGTTCACCGGCGCCCCCGCCTCCTCCGACGCGCACCACACACCGAAGGCCTGCTGGCCGTGGAACATCTGGTTGCGGTAGGGGTCGAAACTGCGGCCCACACCCACGGAGTGGCTGCCGGACTTGGGGATCGACATCTGCCGCACCACCCAGGCCTGCGGCGAGATCACCTGGCCGAGCCAGCAGGCCAGCGCCTCGCGCACCGGCTGCCACTCCCAGGTGGAGTTGCAGACGAAGTGGTGCAGGGTCTGCTCCAGGGTGGGATCCCCCAGACAGGCCGCCACGTTCCTGATGGACCGGCGCCCCTTCGCCGTGAGCAGCCCGCGCAGATACTGCTCGCCCTTGTGCCGCTGGTCCCGCCTCGGTAAGGACGCGAACAGCACATTGCTCATGTCCCTCAGCATGAACTCGCGCTCGTGCATGACCGCTGGTGAAGTCCGCTGCGCCGGCACGGCGCGACGATTCCAGACAGACCTCATACTCCCGGTGGGAACGCTCACCGAAACCCCCTCCAGCTTTGTTTGGGCGGCTGGTCGAAGCCACCGTTCCGAGAATGGCCGGGACTCGACGTAACGTGCGAGGTGCAGGGGGCACCCCATCGCGCCGCCGCGTGGGTGGCTCGTCACTGCGGCCCTGCCCGCGGGCCCGTTCCCGGCGGGCCGCCACGCGGTACGGTGCGCCCCGATGGTGACTGCGCCACCGCGGGCCCGGCGCGCGGGGCCGCGCGGTGCGCGCGCAAGTCGCCGCGGCCCGCCCGGCCGGATCCGGTCGGCGGCCCGGGAGGGGACACTCCGTCAAGTCGGGCCGAGAATCCGCCCGCATTTCCGGGAGTCGAGGAAACCCGCTTCGGTTTTCCTCCCGCCGTCGGCGAGGCTCGGCGTCCGGCCGCTTGCTGATCCGCCCTTCGGGTGAGCGGTGCCACGCCACCCCTGGGAGGTATCAGGTGCACAGCGTCCACACGTTCCTCCGCTCGTTGCCCGCAGTGCAGCAACCGGACTGGGAAGGCCACGCGGAACTCGTACGGGTGAGGCAGGAGCTCGCCGCGCTGCCACCGCTCGTCGAGGCGGACGACATCGACCAGTTCCGTGCGCGGCTGGCCGAGGTCGCGGCCGGGCGGGTCCAGATCGTCCAGTCCGGCGACTGCGCCGAGGACTGGGCGGAGAACAGCCACGGCGACGTGGCCCGCAAGGTGGGGCTGCTCGATGTGCTGGCCGGGGTCATGCGGATGACCTCGCACAAGCCCGTACTGCGGGTCGGACGCCTGGCGGGCCAGTACGGCAAGCCCCGCTCCCGGCCCACCGAGACGGTCGCCGGGGTCGAACTCCCCGTCTACCGGGGCCACATGGTCAACGCCCCCGAGCCGGACCCCGAGTTACGCAGGCCCGACCCCACCCGCATGCTGACCGGCTACCGGTCGGCGCGCGGCATCCTGGAGCTGCTCGGCTGGAGCGGCCCGGCGCGCGGGGCACGGCACGAGGCGCCGGTGTGGACCAGCCACGAGGCGCTGCTGCTCGACTACGAGCTGCCGATGGTGCGCACCCAGGACGACGGCCGTCTGCTGCTCACCTCCACCCACTGGCCGTGGATCGGCGAGCGCACCCGGCAGGTGGACGGCGCCCATGTGGCGCTGCTCGCGGCCGTGGCCAACCCGGTGGCCTGCAAGGTGGGCCCGGCAATGACCTCGGCGGACCTGCTGGCGCTGTGCGAGAAGCTCGACCCCGAGCGGGTGCCCGGACGCCTCACGCTGATCGCCCGGATGGGCGCGGACACCGTGGGGGAGCGGCTGCCGGCGCTGGTGGCGGCGGTGCGCGCGGCGGGCCACCCGGTGATCTGGCTGACGGACCCGATGCACGGCAACACCGTCAACGGCCCCGATGGACTCAAGACGCGGCTGGTCAAGACCGTCGTACGGGAGGTCGTGGAGTTCCACCGCGCGGTCACCGCGGCGGGCGGCACCGCCGGCGGCATCCATCTGGAGACCACCCCGGACGACGTCACCGAGTGCGTCACCGACCACGACCGGCTGCACGAGGTCGGCGACAAGTACACGAGCTTCTGCGACCCGCGCCTCAACCCGCGCCAGGCGGTCTCGGTGGCCTCGGCCTGGCTGGGCTGATTCAGGGGCCCGGGGAACGGCGCGACCAGCCACAGACAACCCGCAGCCAACGAACTCCATTTCCATGCGGAGCGCTTCGCACAGCGAAAGGACCACCCATGGCGGGCCTGCCCTCCATCGATCCGTATCCGATGCCCTCCGAGGGCGACCTTCCCGCGAACACCGCGACCTGGACGGTCGACCCCGCCCGGGCGGTGCTGCTCGTCCACGACATGCAGCGCTACTTCCTGCGGCCCTTCCCCGCGGACCAGTCGCCCGGCGGCACCCTGGTGCGCAACGCCGTGCTGCTGCGCGAGAGCTGCGCCGCGGCCGGGATCCCGGTGGCCTACACCGCGCAGCCCGGCGGGATGAGCGAGCAGGAGCGCGGGCTGCTGAAGGACTTCTGGGGTCCGGGAATGCGGGTCTCCCCGGAGGACCGCCAGGTGGTCGAGGAGCTCGAACCGGGCGCGGACGACTGGGTGTTCACCAAGTGGCGCTACAGCGCGTTCTTCAAGTCGGACCTGCTGGAGCGGATGCGCGCGGCCGGCCGCGACCAGCTGATCATCTGCGGGGTGTACGCGCATGTGGGCGTGCTGATGTCGGCCGTGGAGGCGTTCACCAACGACATCCAGCCCTTCCTGGTCGCCGACGCGGTCGCGGACTTCTCCGAGCAGTACCACCGCCTCGCCCTGAACTACGCGGCCGAGCGCTGCGCCGTGGTCACCACCGCCAAGTCGGTCCTCGCCGAGCTGGCCCCCGCGGACGGGGCGGGCCGATGACCGCCGCACTCCCCTTTGACCGGGACCTCCTGGGCCGGGTGCTCGCCCAGGGCCCCGCCGCGTACGCCCTGCTGCACCGGCCCGAGACGTTGGGCCGCGACGTCCTCGAAGTGCTGCTCGGCGAGGTGTCCGCCGTCGACGCGCTGGCCCGGATACCGCTGCCCGACGCGCCGCCCGGCCCCGGCGCCCGCCATGAGGTGCTGGCGGTCGTCCCGTACCGGCAGATCTCCGAGCGCGGCTTCACCAGCACCGACGACGGCGAGCCGCTGCTCGTCATGTCCGTGGCCGAGCAGGGCGAACTGCCGCTCACCGAGGCGCTGCGCCGGCTGCCCGACGAGCCGGTCACCCTCACCGACGGCCGCTTCGACGTGGACGACGACAGCTACGCGGCGATCGTGCGCGATGTCATCGAGCGCGAGATCGGCAACGGCGAGGGCGCCAACTTCGTCATCAAGCGCGCGTTCGTCGCGGACATCACGCCCTACACGCCGCACAGCGCCCTGTCGTTCTTCCGGCGCCTGGTCGAGCGGGAGTCCGGCGCGTACTGGACGTTCCTGGTGCACACCGGCGGGCGCACCTTCGTCGGCGCCAGCCCCGAGCGCCATGTGAGCCTGCACGGCGGCACCGCCGTCATGAACCCCATCAGCGGCACCTACCGCTACCCGGCGGCGGGCCCCGACCTGCCCGGCGTGATGGCCTTCCTGGCCGACCGCAAGGAGGCCGACGAGCTCTACATGGTCGTCGACGAAGAGCTCAAGATGATGGCGCGGATCTGCGAGGGCGGCGGCCGGGTCGTCGGCCCGTACCTCAAGGAGATGGGCCGCCTCGCGCACACCGAGTACTTCATCGAGGGCCGCACCGGCCACGATGTGCGCGACATCCTGCGCGAGACGATGTTCGCCCCCACGGTGACGGGCAGCCCGCTGGAGAGCGCCTGCAAGGTGATCACCCGGTACGAGCCGGAGGGGCGCGGCTACTACAGCGGCGTCATGGCCCTCATCGGCCGGGACGAGCACGGCGGCCGCACCATGGACACCGCCATCCTCATCCGCACCACCGACATCAGCGACGAGGGGCGGCTCAGCATCGGTGTCGGCGCGACCCTGGTGCGCCACTCCGACCCGGTGAGCGAGGTCGCCGAGACCCGGGCGAAGGCCGCCGGGCTCCTCGCCGCCCTCGACGCGGGCGCCACCGGCGCGCCCGGTGCGGGCGCCGTCGAGCGGTTCGCCGGGCACACCCGGGTGCGCGAGGCGCTGGAGCGGCGCAACGACCGCATCGCCCGCTTCTGGCTGCGCGACCCCAAAGAGCGGGCCGCCCCCGTCGAGGAGCTCGCCGGGCGCAGGGTGCTGATCGTGGACGCGGAGGACACCTTCACCTCGATGATCGGCCATGAACTGGCCGCCCTGGGCCTTGAGGTGACGGTCCGTCGCTTCGACGAGCCGTACGCGACCGAGGACCACGACCTGGTCGTCATGGGCCCCGGCCCGGGCGACCCCCGGGAGACCGGCCACCCCAAGATCGCGCATCTGCGGGGCGCGGTGACCCGGCTCCTGGACGAGCGGCGCCCGTTCGTGGCCGTCTGCCTCAGCCACCAGGTCCTGTCGACCCTGCTCGGCCTGGGCCTGGCCCGCCGCGACACCCCCAACCAGGGCGTCCAGAAGGAGATCGACCTGTTCGGCGCGTACGAGCGGGTGGGCTTCTACAACACGTTCGCCGCCCGCAGCGCCGACGACAAGCTCACCCACCCCGACCACGGCGTCATCGAGATCAGCCGCGACCCGGACACGGGCGAGGTGCACGCGCTGCGCGGCCAGGGCTTCGCCTCGATGCAGTTCCACGCCGAGTCGGTGCTCACCGAGGACGGGGTGAAGATCCTCGCCGAGGCACTGACCGGAGTGGTCCGCTCCGCCGGGGGACCGCTCGCGGGGAAGGCGCGTCGAGCAGGCTGAGAGGGACGGCGTCTATGTTGTGGGGAGCCCCGCGCCCCGCACCCGCCGCCAAGGAGGGCACCCCGTGCCGTACACCCCCGCCGCCGCAGAAGCGCTCCTCACCGCACCCGGGGCGCCCTTCGCCGTCGAGCGGGGCCCGGACGGGGTGCCCGTCTACGCCGGGGGCCCGCGGACCCTGCGCGAGTTCGTGGAGGTCACCTGGGCGTACGGCGACCGCCCCTTCCTGGTGGCGGAGAGCGGCACCCACACCTACGCGGAGTTCTTCGCGGCCGCCTCCGCGCTGGCCCGGCGGCTGGTCGAGGCGTACGGGCTGCGGCCCGGCGACCGCGCGGTGGTGGCCATGCGCAACCTCCCCGAGTGGCACATCGCGTTCTGGGCCACGCAGCTGGCCGGGCTGGTGGCGGTGCCGCTGAACGCCTGGTGGACCGAGGCCGAGCTCACCTACGCGCTCGACGACTGCGCGCCCGGCGTGCTGCTCGTGGACGGGGAGCGGCTGGCGAGGGTCGAGGGCTGGGCGCGCGAGGCGCGGGTGCGGGGCGTGGTCTTCGAGGGCGCGGGCCCGCTGCCGGAGGGATTCGAGGCGTACGAGGACCTGGGCGAGGCCGACCCCGCCGCAGGGCCGCCGGACGTAACCGTCTCACCGGACGACGACGCCACGATCATCTACACCTCCGGCACCACCGGCCGCCCCAAGGGCGCCGTCGCCACGCACCTCGCGCAGGCCGGGGCCGCGATGAACCCGCGCTTCCACGCGGCCGCGTCGGCGCTCGGCCGGGGCCTGGTGCCCGGGCAGGGCCCCGCGCCGGTGTCCCTGGTGACCTACCCCTTCTTCCACGTCGCCGGGTTCAGCGGCTTCTACGCGGTGATGGGGTCGGGCGGCACCCTGGTCATGATGCGCAAATGGGACGCCCGGCGGGCGCTCGCCCTGATCCGCGAGCACGGCGTCACCCACTACGCGGGCGTCCCCACCACCGCCCTGCAACTCCTCGACGAGGCCGAGCGGGCGGGCGACCCGATGGAGTCGCTGCGGATGTTCAACACCGGCGGGTCCACGGCGCCGCCGACCCTGGTGGGGCGGCTCACCGCGCGGTACGGGGAGCGGATGGAGCCGCGCAACGGGTACGGGTTGACCGAGACCAGCGGGGGAGTGCTGGCCAGCTTCGGAGCCGAGTACCGGGACCGGCCGGAGAGCGTGGGCCGCCCGACGCCCACCACCGAGGTGCGGGTCGTCGGGGAGGACGGCGCCGATGTGCCGGACGGCGAGGTGGGCGAGCTCTGGCTGCGCGGCCAGTCGAACGTGCGGGGTTACTGGAACGACCCCGCCGCCACCGAACAGGCCTTCGTGGACGGCTGGTTCAGGACCGGCGACCTGGCGGTGGCCCGGGACGGCCGGGTCGCGGTCGTCGACCGGATCAAGGACGTGGTGATCCGGGGCGGCGAGAACGTCTACTGCGTGGAGGTCGAGTCGGTCCTGCACGGGCACCCGGCGGTGCTGGACGCGGCGGTGGTGGGGGTGCCGCATGCGGAGCTGGGGGAGGAGGTGGCGGCGGTGGTGCGGGTGGCTTCGCCTGTGACCCCGGAGGAGCTTCGGGCGTATGCGGGGCGCGTCCTGGCCGCGTTCAAGGTGCCCGCGCATGTGCTGCTGCGGACGGTTCCGCTGCCGCGCAATGCGACGGGGAAGGTGCTGAAGCGGGAGCTGCGGGGCGAGGTGGCTGCGGCTTTGGGAGCCCCCGCCCCACCCCTTCCCTGAAGCCCTGGCCGGGCGGCTGGGGACTCGCCCGCGGACCGTGCGTGGCTGCTCGCGCAGTTCCCCGCGCCCCCAACCCCCTGGGGG